>JAIDFC010000139.1 GCA_029054535.1 Rikenella sp.
GAGGATTGCGGCAGCGTAAGGCGTAGCGTAGCTAGTTAAAAGTTTTTGGTGCCGCTTTTTACAAAAAGCGGCAGTTCTCTCAAACCAAACGAATACAAGGAATAAAAGAATTACAGTTATGGATATTACGAAAGTACGCGAGAAATTCAAGGAGCTGTACGGGACCGAGGGTGCCGTATACGCTTCGCCCGGGCGGGTCAACCTGATCGGGGAACACACCGACTACAACGGCGGTTTCGTGCTGCCGGGAGCGGTGGACAAGGGGATGGTCGCCGAGATCATCTTCAACGGGACCGACAAGGTGCGCGCTTTTGCTCTGGACCTCGATGAAAAGGCGGAGTTCGGCCTCAGCGAAGCCGATGCGCCGAAGGAACAGTGGGCCAAGTATATCTTCGGCGTCTGCCGGGAGCTCACCAAACGGGGCGGTACCATCAAAGGGTTCGATACGGTCTTTTCGGGCGACGTGCCGCTCGGGGCGGGAATGTCCAGCTCGGCGGCGTTGGAATCGACCTATGCCTTTGCCCTCAACGATATGCTGAACCTCGGCTTCCCGCCGATGGAGCTGGCCAAAGTCGGGCAGGCGACCGAACATAATTATGTGGGGGTCAAGTGCGGGATTATGGACCAGTTCGCCTCGGTGCACGGCAAGGCGGGACATCTGATGCGGTTGGACTGCAAGACCGGCGAGTTCCAGTACGTGCCGTTCGATCCGGAGGCGCACGGGTACAAAGTGGTGCTGATCGACTCGTGCGTGAAGCATGAACTGGTGGGGTCGCCGTACAATAAGCGGCGGGAATCTTGCGAACGGGCGGTCAAGGCCATTCAGCAGCGCCATCCGGAGGTCGAGTTCCTGCGGGATGCCAAACCGGAGTGGCTCGACGAGGTGATCGGCGTCATCTCGCAGGAGGACTATATCCGGGCGAAGTATGCCATCGACGAGGTGCAGCGTCTGTTGGACGCTTGCGCGGCGTTGGAGGCCGGGGATTATGAAACGGTGGGGCGGAAGATGTACGGAACGCACATCGGGATGTCGGTCCTGTACGATGTTTCGTGCGAAGAGCTGGATTTCCTGAACGAGGTGGCCAAAGAGTGCGGGGTAACGGGATCGCGCATTATGGGCGGCGGCTTCGGGGGATGTACGATCAACGTCGTGCCGGCGCCGAAGTACGATGCCTTTATCGACACCGTGAGGGCGAAGTACAAGGCCAAGTATGGCATCGATTGCAAGGTCTATCCGGTGGTGATTTCGGATGGGGCCAGACGCCTGATCTAAAAAATGGTACTATCGAGTACCTTGTATTTTAGTTACTGGGAGGGTACCGTTCTTTCTTTATTCAAAGAAAGAACGGTACCCTCCCATACAGTAGCAAACGCAGAAGTACTCGATTATATAGAGTGCAATTGTTTTTAAGATATAGAGAATCAAGGGGATGAAGAGTCGTTATTTAGTTTTGCTGGTTGGTGTTATCGGCGGTTTGGTTAGTTGCAGCGGTCGCGAGACGGCGGAGTTGTTGGTCGAGGAACCGGAGCGTAGCACACAAACTTTGGTCGAGGGTTGGACCTTTCGAGAGTCGGTACAGACCGATGCGGCGGGAACGATGGGAGAGAAGAAAGTCGTTCCGGATTGGTTGCCGGCTACGGTTCCGGGGGTGGTGCATACCGATTTGTTGGCTCACGGCCGGATTCCGGAGCCGTTTGCGGGAACCACCGAGTCGGAGTTGCAGTGGATCGGCGAACGGACGTGGGAATACAGAACGCAGTTCGTGCCGACGCCGGAGGTACTCGAGCAGACCTGTCAGGAGCTGGTTTTCAAAGGATTGGATACCTATGCCGATGTCTACCTGAACGACTCGCTGGTGCTGGGCGGGACGGATAACATGTTCGTCGAGTGGCGGATTCCGGTCGGCGGACTGCTCCGGGCGGATACGCTCAATACCCTGCGCGTCGTTTTCCACCCGGCGTACGCGACGGCACTGCCGGAGGCGATGGCCTACCCCGTGAAATTGCCCAACGACAACGACAAGGGAGAATGGAAAACCAGCGTCTTTACCCGCAAGGCGCCGTACCATTTCGGTTGGGACTGGGGGCCGAGGTACCTGACGGCGGGGATTTGGAGGCCGGTCTATCTGGACGCCTTTTCCGTAGCGGCGATCGACGACGTGCGGTTCGTGCGCGGGGCGAGACAGGACTCGTTGCGCGGGGAATTTACGGCACGGGTCTCGTTGCGCGGCGGAGCATCTGCCGCACAGACGCCGGTGCGGGTGATCGTGGCGGACTCGGCGGCGACGCATATCTACGGCGAGGCGGATATTCTGCTGCCGGCGGCGGGCGACGGAACGGAAACGACCGCGACGGCGGACATTCCGTTCGCGATCGAGCGGCCGGAGCTCTGGTGGCCGAACGGGATGGGCGAGGCGAAGCTCTATACGGTGCGGACTTTCCTCGTCGACCGGGCGGGGCGGCTGCTGGACCGCGACGCGCAGCGGATCGGGGTGCGGACCGTCGCCTTGGTCCAGGAACCGGACAGCGTGGGCGAGGGCGAAAGCTTCCAGTTCTACGTCAACGGCGAGCCGTGCTTTATCAAGGGGGCGAACTACATTCCGCAGGACCTTTTTCTGCCGCGGGTCGACACGGCGCGCTACGAGGCGCTCGTCGGGACGGCGGCGGAGTCGAATATGAACATGTTGCGCATCTGGGGCGGGGGGATCTATGAAGAGGATCTCTTCTTCGACCTGTGCGACGAACGGGGGATGATGGTGTGGGAGGACTTCATGTTCGCCTGCTCGTTCTACCCGTGGGATTCGGCGTTCCTGAATAATGTGCGGCGCGAGGCGGTCTACAATGTGCGGCGGTTGAGGAACCACCCGTCGCTGGCCATCTGGTGCGGGAACAACGAGATCGACGAAGCGTGGTATCACTGGGGATATCAGAAGGTCTACGGGTGGGACTCCACGGAACAGGCGCGGATCAAACACGGCATCGACACCTTGTTTCGAGGCATTCTGGCGGACGTGGTGGCGACGGAGGATGGCGAACGGCCGTACCATCCCAGTTCGCCGATGTACGGACGCGGTAATCCGCTGAGTCAGATCAAGGGGGATGTCCACTACTGGGGGGTGTTTCACGACGAGGAACCCTTCTCGGTCTACAAAGACAAGCCGGGGCGGTTCAGCAACGAGTACGGTTTCGAGTCGCTGGCTTGCTTCGACACCTATCGCGAATACTTTGCGCCGGAGGAACGGGTGCTCTACTCGCCGGCCATGGTGGTCCACCAGAAGAATCCGAAAGGGTATCGGGTGATGGAAGAGTATATGGTGCGGGACCTGCCGCTGCTCAAGGACGATTTCCGGACCTACGTCTACCTCACGCAGCTGTTGCAGGCGGAAGGGATCAAAATCGCGATGGAGGGACATCGCGCTAAACGGCCGTTCACCCAAGGGTCGATGTACTGGCAGCTGAACGACTGCTGGCCGGTGGCGTCGTGGAGCTCGATGGACAGTCGATACCGGTGGAAAGCGTTGCAATACTATGCGCGGCGGAGCTTCGCGCCGACCATTCTCTCGTTCGAGCGGGTGGACTCTACGGCGACGGCGGTGCTGTGGGCCATTACCGACAAGCTCGCTCCGCAAACGGGGTCCGTATCGCTGAAGTTGCAGGATTTCGGAGGCCAGGTGCTGTGGGATTCGGTATTGAATGTCAATTTGGCGGCCAATTCGAACCTCGAACTGCTGCGAGCTGAGGATGCGGCGTTGCTACGCGGCTTGTCCTCTAATAATGGGAGGGATGTGTGTCTGGTGGCGGAGGGGACGATCGGCGAGGATACGCTGCGGTCGATCTACTGGTTCGTGCCGTTCAAGGACCTCGACTTGCCGGCGGCGGATTATACGATCTCCTATAAACAGGCGGGGGCGCGGAGTGTGGAGGCGACGCTGCGGGCCAATCATTTGCTGAAGTCCGTGCTGTTCGACGCGGCGGCGGTGCAGGACAATCCGTCGGACGCTTACTTCGACCTCCTGCCGGGAGAAACGCGGACCGTGGTGCTGAACTTCACGGAGGAGATTCCGGCGGAGACCGAGGGCGGGATCGAGGCGCTGGGGATCTCGGTGCGGACGCTCAACGACCTAGCGGGACGGACTTCCGAACGGCCGATCACCCGGAACGTGCAGTAGCTGGAGGCTGCTGCGCTTGCGCAAAACAAGGGCCGGAAGCTCTCTCGTCATTCGAGAGCTTCCGGCCCTGTCTGTTTTCCGGCCTTCTACGGTTGGCTGTCTCTTCGACCGGAATCACGCCTGTTTTTCAGTCGTTTTTTCCACCGGTATCGCGCCTATTCTTCGATCGCCTCGTCGGCCGGGATCACGCGCCACGAACCATCCTCCGACAGCTCGTATCGGTTGGTGTCGGGTTTGCGGGCCGCGTTGATCTTGGCGGATAAGGTTTCAAAATCTTCAAGAGTCATACCTGGTACATCTTTCTCCGTAACGCTACCATGGGCTGCCAGCATGTGTACAGCCCGCGTTTCGGCCAGCGAGAGTATCCCTGTCGGGTTGGCTTCTACATACCATTTGTTTCCTGCCGCTTCAAGGTCTCCGTACTCTTTCTCGAACACAGCGATACCCGATAACGTGAATCCCGACCCAGTCAGAGTGAAAGCCGACGAGACGTATTTGTACGGATAATTGTTCATGAAGTTACCCTGTTGCAACATAATGAACCCCATGGCATACGAGTCAGTCCATCCGATATCGTATCCGGCGCCGATGTAAGCTGTTTCCATAGGACTGACTTGAGTTAGTTTCGGCTCGCCAGGCAAGTAGGAAGTTGTTGATCCTTGTACTTTCTTGATCGCCTCTTTATAAGACTGCATGTGAATCGGTGTTCGTCCCCCGCCCGGACTTCTGAGAAGTCCTACCCCCGGCACACCATTCACAGCAAACCGCGGATACTTCGATGCCTCGTCCGAATAAGTGTAGCGAAAACTATATGTTAGCGGCATCCCCGCTTGGTACACCGTCGTCGAGGCCGAACCTCCGATCGAACCGGTGAACGTTACGGTCGCCGTTCGTTGCGAAGTCGAGGTGTGAGACGAGGCGGATACGTTAAACGGAACGTCGAAACCGTCGATCATGGTCATCGGCGCGATGCTGAATCCGCTCCCCGAAATGCGGGCCGAGATGCTTTGTTCATTGGTGTCCGCATAGCTCCCCTGTTCTTCGGTGGTGTATATGGGGGCTCGTTGCGATTTGGCAAGGACAGTCGTACTGCCGCCGCTGTAAGCAATCGTCATGCCGCTCGAAACGACCACGACTCGGTAAG
Organism: Rikenella sp.; assembly: GCA_029054535.1. Taxonomy (GTDB): domain Bacteria; phylum Bacteroidota; class Bacteroidia; order Bacteroidales; family Rikenellaceae; genus Rikenella. Next base: position 5,314 of record JAIDFC010000139.1, read on the forward strand.
CATAACTCTTCGGCTTGTTTTCCTGCTGGTAGAGCGTCAGGGTGGCCGAGGCGCCGCCGTAACTCCCGGTGATCGTTGCACTGAGCCGGTCGCCCTCTACGGCATGCCGATGGTCGCAGCTGACGGTGGTGCCCGATACGCGGAATGACGCATGGTTCGACGACAATACGGGAACGACTGCAATGCTTTGCGTCTCTTGCTCGGTCGCGATCGGAACGCCGTCCGAAAGCGTGGTTTTGGTCCTCGTCTGATGAGCCGTGGCCGAAATCGAAATCGAGCCTCCGGTGGCCGGAATCTGGTTCCCGGAGGCGGAAAGACCGAGCGAACGGGTCGTCCATGCGCTGTACTCGACCGTGATGACCGGCTCGCGATTCGGGTAGACTTTCGTCGTCCCGAGGTAGGCCTCTTTCACCGGAGCGGTTCCGATGTAGAGCGAGGCCGGTTGATCTCCCGTGTGTATCATTCCGTTACAATATAAAGAGTGTTGTTGTCTTTGGTTGCAATGGCGTCGTATTGGGCTTTCGTTCCGCGCCAGAGTTGTACGCCGCGCCACAGGTCGGCGTCGAGACCCGAACCGGCGCCGTGGTTCCCGGAGTGCCAGAGAGTATTTCTGCGGTTTTCGTTATCAACATAGGTCAGCCCGTTGGCATTGAGATACAAAATCCCTGCTTGTTTGCCGCCTACGGCGACTAACATATAAGCGCCTCCTGTGTCGACGCTGAAACCGGCCGTGATTCCCAAATCCCGATCTATGTCGACTCCACCGGTCAAAGTGCCGCCGATCAACGGTAGGTACTCTGCTAACGCCGCGCTCAGCGCCTCGGCGGTAACCCGTTCGCCGATCATCTGCATCACGGTGGCCGAAAAATTCGGGTCGTCGCCTATGGCGGCGGCCAGCTTCCGGAGCGTGTCGAGCGTCTCGGGAGCGCCGTCCCTCAACGCTTCTGCAAGTTGTTCGGCATAGGCTCGAGCCGTTTCCAGGATTTCGGCATCTTTCGAGTCGACCTCCGTCGTATAGGCTTTCAACGCCACGTCGTCGCGCAGGAGACCGAGTTGTCGGTTCTGGTCGGAAGCCTCTGTTTCCAGATCGGTTACGGCGGTGTCCAACGCCTTGAAATTGTTGTCGTACCCCTCGGCGACGGTCGCTGCGGTGTCGCTCTGGGCGGGTTTGTAAAATTGCATGGTTTATATCTTTTAGTTAGAACGTAAGTACATTGGTCAGCCAATACCCACCCGTATTATATATGACATAAGTACACATCAAGGTATAGCCCCGTTTGCCAATGGCTAAATTGTTTTTCTGAGAGTCTTCATAGCGCAAAACCGAACCGTCCGCTGTTGCAACAGTTACTTCTCCGACCATATTTCGCCGAATGAATACCGTGCGTCCGACCGACGGATCACTCGGTAAGGTTACTGTAATAGCATCGGTATTGTTACAGATTACATAACTTTCCGTTGTTATTATCCTGTCTCTGGAGGTTACATAGGGTCCTAATCCGAAACCGAAGATTCCGCCGTGCGTCATCAGTATGGAACCGTCGACCGTTATGGCCAAAGTGGGATTCCCGGTTTTCGGCACACTGAAGTGGGCGACCGAATCGTTAGCGGATTCCGTTACTCCGGCCAGTCCGAGATACATTTTTCGGTCGCCATCTTCCCACACCAACACGCCGTTTTTGATCGTGAAGTTTCCGATGTTCGCCCCTTCGTCCAAGGCCAAACTTCCTTTGTCGTTCCACCAGATCTTTCCGCCGGCCAGCTGACCCGAACCGTCGTGCCGCAGAACGATGTTCGCGGCATTCCGCTTGGCTTGGTCGTAGGTGCCGCCCCCCCAAAGCAACACATTGTCCCGGTCGGTCGAAAGGCCGCCCGTCTCCACTCCGTCCGTCGATATCTTGATCAACGATGTCAGCAGCAAACCGCCGTCGACAGCCGTAAAATTCTCTTTCCACTCTTTCACCTCGTTCAGGCCGGCACTGCCCTCGTTGAACTGGACCGGTCCGGTGATCGTACCGTTGTCGAGGTCGATCTCCAGGCGGCCCGTCTTGTCCCGCAACCGACCCGTCGTAACCGAACCCCCGGAAATCTGCGTGAAACCGTACGTCGTGTTGAAGACTCGCGCACCCTCGAACGGAGAACTGATCACGCCGATCGGAAAGTAATACCATCCCTCGACCGACTCCACTTCGACTTTTTCCGTCGTGGCGTAGAAGAACCCGCGATCGCTCGTCTTGCTGCACCGGGCATACAAGTAATAGGGCGCATCGCTTTCGAGCGTGATATCCGCTCCGCCGAGAAACCAGACTCCGTCCGTCGAACCCTTGTAAACGGCATGCTGCAACTTTCCTTCGGTCGCGCTGAACGAATTGCGCGTATTGTTCCGGTTGACCGCAAAGGCGGAGCTGAGGGCGAATTGTCCGGACAGACCGCCGACCAACAACAGTTCGGCCCGCAAGGCGTCGATCATCCGGGCCAGCTCTTCGGCGTCGCGCCAGGCCCGACGAGAGAACGTACGAGCCTCGCGGTAGACGGTATTCACCTCGTGGGTTACGTCCTGGATGTCGTTTTCGAGCTTCTCGGCGTAGGAGGTGTAGACCGGCGTGTCGGAAAGCACCACGCTCAGACGGTCCGGATCCTGCAGCGGATAGCTCACCTCGCTCACCCGGATCTCGACCGGAGCGGACGCCTCGTCTTCCTGCACCAGAACCGTGTCGCCGACACCGATCCGAATCCCCTCCCGACGCACGTAGCGCGGGTCGATCTCGAGCCGATAAGCGTAACGCTTCTCGCACCGACGATCCAACTCCTCCTGCGTGCGGGTTTTCAACTCCGTCTCCGCACGCGAGACATAAGACTGCGGCATGACGATCCCCAACAACACGAAACTGTCGCCCACGGAGGGCTGCCGTGTCTCGGAGGGCAGCCGATAGCCGTTGTCCTCCGAGACGTTGAAATCCAGTTCGCGACTCTCCGGACGGTAGGCCGTGATCGTGAAACCCTCGCCCATCAGGGCGCCGGAGGTGAATTTGATCTGCGGATCGGTCCGGTCCCGGGCGATCTCGATGTCGTTGCAGTCCGGAGGCAACTGAAGCGTAACCGTCCATCCGTTCGCCGAGGCGACGTCGGACGGCGTTTTCACCGCGCCGATCGTAGCCCCCTCGAGACGGGGATAGATGTCGTCGAACTCCGCCACCTCCTCCCGAACGCCGTACCGAGCGACGTTCTTTTCGAGGTACGACTCTCCGCCGACTCCGGTAAAAGCCAATTTCTCGCGTCCGTACCCCTCGGGCAGGTTCTCTGTCGAACCGTAGCCGTACAGCCGGGTAACGACCGCGGTGTTCGAAACCCCGATTTTTTCGAGACTGTAAAGCCCCCGGTCGCGACCGTAACGGAACACCCCTGCGGCAGGAGAACGGAACCGACCGATGCGGATCCGCCGGTCGTCGATCCGCCACTCGGTGCCGAACTCCTCGCAAATACGGGTCAGGGCGTCTAGACAGTAGGTGCGGTCGAAATCCAGGTGGTGCAACTCGTCGGCCCCCTCGATCCCCTCTTCGATCTCGATCGTGAAGCCCGAAGCCTCGCGCCCCAGCGAAGTATAGAGGGCGTCGAGCTGTTGGGCCAGGTTCCCGGCATAGGGGAAACTCAGGCTACCTTCGTCCTTGTGGAGAAGGTAACTGAGCCGGTGGACGGGGGCGTAGAAGGTCAGCGTGTAGCTGTACACCCCGTCGCCCCGTTTGTAGTCGGGTTCTTCGGCCAAAGCATACCGCACGCCGCGCCATTCGAGCCAGTCGCCGGCTCGCAGGTCGACCGGAGTCGCGGCCGAGAGGTTCAGCCGAACGGACTGTTCGCCCATCTGCTTGAGCGTGCAGACGAAACTGTCGTCGACGGGCAACGCAACGACCGCTTCGGAAGCGTTGCCGCGAAATATCTGGATGTCAGGATTCATGAGCTTCGATGAGTTTAACGGTAAATCGGGCATAGACCCGCTCTTTTTGTTTGCGGATGTCGGAGATCCGGAACCCCTCGACGGCGAAAAGGTCGTACAGGCGATCCCGGTAACGCAATCGACGCAGGCCGGGCTGGCCGAAAAGCCAGTACAGGTTTCGCGCACGGCGGGTCAACTCCTCCATGTCGGCGACTCGGAGGGTGGCGGACAGAGTCAGGGTGTGTTTGTCTATCCCCGCCTTGACCCAGGCCTCATCGGACGGACAGAGGGTCGCCTTCAGTTCGCGAGCGGCCGGCAAGTCCCAGACTCCTTCGGCGGAAAAGAACGTGAGGCCGAAACTCTCCCAAAGCCACTCGTCGATCGAACCGACGGTCGGGCGGCCGAACCACGGCGCGTCGTTTTCCCACACGCCGAGGCGGTTCCACCGACCCGTGGCGAGAATCCACTGCCGGGGCCACTCGGCGGTCGAGCCGCTGAAGTCGGGCAGTACGGGGAGCGGTTCGGTAAAGGTCAGGGAGACCGAGGCGATCCGTCGCCGCGGCCGGATCTTCACCTCTTTCCGCAGGCCCACCCTCCACGCGCCCCAGTCGCATCGCAGCTCGACGGCGGCGGGAAGCCCGGCCAGGAAGGTCCGAAAAGCGTCGATCCGCCAGCGGAGACTCTCTTCGTCGTCGGCCAGCAGGCTTCCGACGAGTTGTATCTCGCGCGTGCCGAACACGTAACGGTCGTCGGGGCGGACGTAGGGCTCCAACCCCTCGTCGCCGGCCCACTGGCGGTAGCTCTCGCCGGTGCGGGCGGGCATGTCCCAGGCGCCGCTCAGGGCGAGGTTGCTCCCCGAGGCGTGGCCGGCCACGAATCCGAAACCGGCGAGCGGAGTGTCGTTCAAATAATAGTTGTTCATGACGTCAATCGTAGTATCCGTTTTTGTGTTTGTCGACCACCTCGACCGTCGTTCCGGGCTGCGCGGCACAGGTTACGCGGGCGTCGCCGTAACGGTAGACGGTAACCCGCGACCCTTCGTCGGCCCGGATATCGAGCCGACTCGCGTCGAAGCAGTCGACCGTTACGAGCGAGTGGCCGCGCACGTCGAGCCGCGCATGGCTGTCGTGCTTGACGAACACCTGCGCGACCTCGTAGCGGTCGTAATCGAGGGTCGCGTCGCAACGGCCGACCAGGGCGACTTTCCGTTCGTTTCGCGAACGGAAAGTCTCGTTCACGTGAAGGCCGTAGCGTTCGCATTCGCCTTTAAAGTGCCGTTCGATGTACTCGACGGTCGGAAAATCCCAACCGAAACAGAAGTCGATCCCGCGCATGTACATCTGTACGAGGGTGGCTTTGTCGGCAGCTCGGTCGAGCATCCGTTGCCACGGGCCGCAAAGGTCGTGGCGCAGGGCGGCGGTCTTGAGTTCCTGCCTGAGTCGTTCTATTGTGCCCATACCTGTTTGTTTTCAGTGTTGTTCTTAATGGCGCGGAGCTCGGCGGCGACGGTGTCGAGTCGCTCGCGGAGTCCGTCGGTGTTATCGGCGGTCCGGCGGGTGTTCTCCTCGATGGCGATGTTGGTCCGCGCGATGTCGGCGACTTCGACGAGCGAAGATTGGGCGGCGGCGAGCTGTTCGCTGCCGAGGCTCGCGAGCCGGGTTTGCAGGTCGACGCCGAGGCGAAAGAGTCCTTCGAGCCGCGAGGCGGTCTGTTCGGTGATCTTCTCCGAGATCTCGCCCCGCATCCCCTCGGCCGGTTGACTCTCGGTCGCAGCTGATTCCAGAAAAAGGTCGTCGTAAAGTCGCAGACCGGCCATGTATTGTTCGCCGGCTGCACGGGCCATACGTTCGAATTCTCTCTTTTCCTCGTCGGACAACTGACCGTCTTTCATCGCATTGCCCAGGTAATTGACCGCCTCCTCGATCCCCTTGGCCAGGAATTGTTTCTTCAGCGCCTCCTTGACAGCATTGGACAACACTTTTCGGGTTGTCTCGCCGAGCGCCTCGGCACCGTCCTCACCCTTGGCATAGGCTTCTGTCAGGGCTTCGGCGAAATCGTCGATGGCCGATTTGATATCGGTCCCGGCCAACATCTCGATCCGCTGCCTTTCGAGCTCCCGCTCTTTGTCTTTCAGGTCCTGAATCTGCTGCTCCCACTCGGTAATCTTGCTTTGATCGGTCTTCTTTTTGGCCTGCTCCTCAGCGATCTGTTGCTGAATCTTGAGCTGCTGTTGTTGTAGATTGGCAGCCTGGGCATCCATCTGGTCGTACACATCGCCCTTGAAGTCCAGGTCCTGCAACTCCTTTTTCAACTCCTTGATCTGGTCGCTGTAACGACCTTTCTTGTTCTTGCTTTCGAGATCTGCCAACTGCTTGTTGATCGCTTCGCGCTGCTCTTTCAACGCTTGTTTCTCGGCCTCGGAATTGGTGAAATAGGTCTGCTTGGCGGAACGTCCCAGACGGTCGTAGGAATAGCTGAGCTGATCGATCTCTTCCTGGAGCTGCTGGATACGTTTTTCGTGTTTTTGGTCGTCGTTGAACAGGGCGAAAAGGGCCGTCGCCACGCTCAGAGCAGCCGAAATGGCGGTCAAGATGATACTGCTGGTTTCAACCGTCTTGATGGCGGCGCTCAGCCCGAGGCCGGCCTGAATAACGCTTTGAACAATCTGGATCGAGGCTTTGCCGGAGTCGCCGATCGCATCGCTGAGTACCTCGCAGCCGGCAATGGCATCGTTGATGAAGTCGAAACACCCTTGTGTAGACTGTCCGAGGTTTTCCCATTTGTTTTTGATCTCCGCCGAGCTCTCCTCTGCTCCGTCGGTCCCTTTCTTGAAAATATCCTTGATACTATCGGCCAGCCCTTTGAAGGGATTGGCGGCGATGATCCGCTGTTTGGCGCTTTGGAGGCCCTCGACAACCTGTTTGGTGTCGACTTCGTTCAATTTCAGTTCGCCGCTATTGAGCTTGGTCTGGATTTCGTCGATCAATTTGTCGATCTCGCTGACGGTCATTTCATCCAAACTGCCCAACAGAGTCTGAACACTATCGTCCTGAAGAGCCAGAGCCGAGAGTTCGTTCTCTGTCTTTTTCTGCAAGGCTGCCGCTTCGGCTTCATAGCCTTTTTTCCGTAACTCTTCCTGATCTTTGGCCGATTGTTCGACAATGGCTTTGATCTCCTCTTCGCGACTTCTGTATTGCGGAACGAGGTTCCCGAACGTTTCCCGTACTTCGGCTTTGTCGAGGTTTCCCTTGTACCGTTCGGACTCCTCCTGCGTGATACGACCCTCTTTGAGGGCTTCGGCGACCCATCGACGTTGCGCTTCGTAACGTTCTTTGATTGTTGCTCTCCGTTTTTCCTCTTCCGTACAGAGAATGGCGGTCAACTCTTTTTCCCGTTCGGCGAATTCGGATTGATACTCTGCGTCTACGGCAGCACTCTGCCGGTCGGCATCTGTGTTGATTATGCTTTCCCGTTCTCGAAAATTATTCGTCAATTCGGCGGGGAGATTTCCTCCGAATCGGTCGGCCAGTTCTTTTTGTTCTCGCGCAAGGAGTGCCAACTTCTGCCGCCGCTCGAGTTCGATCAAGTCGAGTCGTTTCTGTTTGCCGTCTTCCAACAACGCAAGACGTTCGGCCTCCAACTTCAGAGTGTTGTCGAGAATAATTCCATCGATGTCCGAAGTCGAAGACGATTTATTTCCTCGTTTTTGTTCCGAAGAAAGTTCTTGAATCCCGGCATCGGCTAAAGTTTTAGTCGACGCGTTCATAAACTGTGTCGCTTGTTGGATATAGCTGTCCCCTTTGGCCAATTGTTCTCGATACGTTTCCCACTGCTGTTGTTGCAGATGCCTTATCGGTTTAAACGGATCGATCACTTGCATGGAAGTCGCATCCGCAGCAGCCACGGGTCCTAAATCCATGGTTATGGGAGCGACTTGGATTGGACGGGTTGGATCGAAATTATTTTCTGTCCCTCCCCAAGGGCTGCTTTCTTCGCTTACGACTTGAGCGGTCAAGGCTTCTTTGTAGGCCTCGACCGCCAGACTCTCGGCCGCTTTAGCCTTGGCCCGGAGGCGAAAGGCTTCGACTACGGCATCGGTGTTGGTAACCAGGATATTCTCGGCATCGGCCACGTCGTTCACCGCCAGCCCCAGCTGGCGGAAAGATTCGGCATTTTGGTCGATGAATTTTCGTTTTTCCTGCTCGATACTCAGTTGTTTCCAGGCCTCTTGCAGTTTGCGGTAGGCTGCCAAAGGCTGACTGGCATGATCGCTGACGGATTCTGCGAATTTTTTATTCTGTTCGGCCAGTAACCGTTGTTCTTCCCGAGCCTCTTCCTGCTTGGTTTTCCAGTTGGAATACAAGGTGATTAGCCCTCCGATCGCACCGATAATCAATCCGATACCGGAAAACATCAGTGCCTTGGCCGCTGCGTTGCTCAACCCCAACTGAACCGTCAACATCTGCTGGGCACGGCTCCAGGCACCGATCAGCGTCGGCATCAAAGTCGTGCGGACGGCCCCCTCTTTCCGAAGCGTATTGGATACCTGTTCCACTCCGTTGACGACACCCTGGATCTGTTGCAGTTTCTGCAATACGGCGACCAATTGATTGCTTTCGACACCGAATAAGGCGGCGGTATTTTGCGCGATGCCGAAGGCACCTGACAAACCGTCGAGACCGGCATCGACACTTTTGACTACGGCCAGAAAGTTTTCCAATCCACTCACTCGTTGATCGAGCTTTGTCGAATTTGCAATGAGGTTGTCTGCCGTTTCGATTTGCGTCGAGGCACCGGCGACTTCATCGCTCAACGTCCGATAGCTGGTTTGCAACAAACTCAGTAATTGCGCGTCCGCCTCCATCGTCTTGGTATTGCCGACCAGCACCATGGTCTGTGCCATTTGTTGCCAACGACCGATCAATGTATCGATATCGGTTCCGATCTGCATCAATCGATTTTGCAGGGTTTTGCTCATTTCGTCGCCGGAGCGGGCGACCAGCCCCAACGCTTCGCGCATCTTGTCGGCCTCCCGAACAAAGTCGCCGGAGGCCAATGCTTGTTTAATATCTAACTCATCTGCCATTGATAGTATTCGCTAAGTTTCGTAAATCGTGATCGGAGGCCGGCGGAGGCATCGAATCGCCCACCGACGACCGGTCGTATCGGTATCCCGGAGCATCGGCCAACATCAGGCGGAGGTTGATCCAACTCACCCGATACAAAATATCCCGATAGCTCCAGCCGGTCTTCTCGGCGATCATCTGGATCACTCCCCAGGGGCTATTCAGACCGACTACGCGTCCGCCTGTTGACTCCCCCGCTCCTTCGGACTCAGATTGTTCACCGGCAACATCAATCTGATAGAGGTCATAAAATCCGCCACGCCGTTGATCCGGACGAAAACCATCCACGCTTCGGCAAAGGCGGTCGGCGTGAGGTGTCGCCCGAGCCACCGGGCCAGCCAACGCCGAGGAATCCAACGGCGACGGCCCCGGACCGCCTCCGCCAGGACGTCCAACGCGCCGCCGGCATGTCGGGCCGTAATCGCATAGGCTCGGGCCAGACTCAACCGGTCGAACTCCTCGACCGAAAGGCCCATCTCGACGATCAGCCGGCTGATGCGGAACAGACCGGCCAACGTAGGTTGACGCAGGGTGATGTGGAACGAGCGACGGCCGAACAGACGAAAGACGAAGGGTGCGGGTGCGCATGGCACCCGCACCCCTCGTTCCAACAGCGTATCGGCGGCCCTCAACTGGGTCGATTGCTGTTTGTCCATGTCGTTACGCCTCCGGTTCGTTCGCGACGGTGGTATCCGTAACGGTCATCTTTTTGACGCCGGCCGTTTTCGGCGCCAGCACCTTGACGGTGTGTTCCAACAGACCGTACCCGTTGCGTTTGATGGCCCAATTGATGCGGGTCGAGATTTTGGCCCGACCGATATTGACCTCCAGCCCCGAACGGGTGGTGAACCGGACGGCTACCTCGCGCGAGGTGAAGCTTTCCGGAGCTTCCCAGCTTTTCTTGTCGTCCGAGAGCGTCCCTCCGAAGGCTTTGTGGCAGCTCTCTGGGTCGAGATCCGAGGTCGAGAACTTCAGGGTCGTCGCGCCCGGGATATAGATCTCGTCTTCCGGATCGTCCATCTCCTCGCATTCGCAGGCTACCGTTTCGCCTTCGGCCGTCTCGAGCGTGGCGGTGTCTTTGTAGGTTTTACCCAGCGCGGCGTAAGCCTCTGCGGCCGGGGCGCTGCCGTCGACCGGCAGAGAGGCGATCAGGATTCCTTCTTCGTTCAAACCGATAGCTTTCTTTACCATAGTTTTTTGAATTTAGTTTAAAATGGGTTTGTGTTGTTTTTCCTCGCTCTTCGGATCACTCGATCGAGTGATCCGAAGAGCGGACGGTTCAAGCAGGGGGCAGCATCGCGTCCGTCGGGACGGGATTCGTCTCGGGGACGCCGGGGCTGAGTTCCGCCTGGAGGATCAGCACCGGACACTGTATCGACGGGGTCCGACAGCGGAATGCCTCCTGGATGATCCTGCTTTTTTGCTCCAACGCATCGTCTTTGGTTTCGAGTTTGGTTTCGAGTTTCTCAACTTTGACCGTCAGGCGGCCGATCTCGTCCTGAAGGAGCGTTACGACCTTCGAGGTTTCGTCGATTCGGCGGCTGTTCTGGCCCAGGATCCAGCTGACCAACGCGACGACGCTCGGAGCGATGACATAAGTAATCCAAGTATCCATTCGGTGAAAACATGGCGGGGTCGATGCGGTTCCGAGACCGAGGAGCCTGCTGCGCAGCATCCGGAAAAGCCCTCCGTCTCTCGCCCGACCACAGCACAAAGATGGCGCTCGGAAGCCACTCTAACAAAAAGAGGTCGAAGGGTTTACGTGATTTTTCGCAGGACCGGAAAAACAGCCCACCTTTGTCGTGTCGCCGGGGGATTTCCCGGCCATGTTTATTCACCTTCTTATCTTTTTTTAATCTATGGAAGAGATTTATCGGAATGTCAGCGCCCGCCTGCGGACGCGTGTACTGGGTCTGGAAACCGTGGCGTTGGATTGCGGCCAGACGGAAAATCCGTCGGCTCCGGCGTTGGCTTTGCCGGCCGCGTTGGTGGACGTGTCGTATCCGGAGTGCAGCGACATCACCTGCCTCGTGCAGCAATGTCGGGTCTCGATTTCGGTGCGGGTGGTTTTCCGGGGCGCGCCGGAGGCGGCGGATCCGGCCGCGGAGTTGAGCCTGCTGGAGGACGTCCACAACGCGCTCCAAGGCTGGACGGACGATACGTTGAGTTGCCTGAGCCGCACGTCGGTGGTTCCGGAGAGTCGCCACGACGGTCTGAAAGCCTATCGGCTGGAGTTCGGCACGGCGTTCGAGGAAGAAGAGTAGTGCCTTTGTTTTCCGGCGTGTGAGACGAAACGCACCGAGGGGTCAGACCGGAATTGAATATTGCAATATCCGATTTTGGGTTTATACGGTGAATGACCGATGAATAGACAGTAACTTTATAATTCTTTGGAAAGGACCTGCTATCTCCTGAAGACTATTGTATAAATAAGAAATGTAAATAAAAGCCGCTCTCAGATCGAGAGCGGCTTGGCCGTGTGTTGTTCAACGTGTGATAATCGAACAAAGCTAACGGCACCAATTTCCGCGGCAAAATCGTGAATCTTCTGTTCGATTTTGTGCACCGTCGCCGGACTCGGTTTTCGCACGCCATTGATATAATGGCTCGACTGCCTTTGATAGACCTCCGTAATGCGTTCCAACCCCGCCAGTGTAAAGGGGTATAGGCGTAATATTGCAGGAACGACGGCCAATCATACTTAAATTCAAACTCGCCCCCCCTTGTGGAAAACGGCTTTCCCTCCTGCTTGTCGTAATCGCGCATATCCTCAAGAAATCCGCCTTAGTTTCCTGCACGATTTCTTCTTCGCCGATCATTCCGCATGACTCCATATTTTTACTGTGATCTCAGAATGATCAGGTCATTTGATTGAATTGAGGGGAATTAGCGCACGCGCATTCGTTTTAACTATCGGGGTGTCATCTCGAGTTTTTGGAAAATATTTGAAGGCTCGGGACCGAGTTATGATACTCTTGGGAGAATCATTGAAATATATGACGATGATGACCTTGCTGCCGAGTGGTTGTTGGCAGGAAAAGGAGAAATATTGGAAGGGGATAGTTTGAATATTGCAAAAAATGACGTAAAATTGTGGACAGTGATTGAATCGCAAACTCGCACTATCGAATCTTTGCAACAGACTATCGAGGCGTTCGCCAAGCAAGGGGGCATATTTAAATATCGGCGTTTCTGGACTGGCATATATAAACGCAAAAAACTGTCCGGCATTTGTGCTTGTCGTCGAAACTTTCTATCCGGAAGCATACCATGCAGTAAAACAGCAACTTGAAAATGAGCTGGAAGCAACAACCCAATTTTTAATAAAGAAATCCACCGATTACGTGGTAGTCGGAACTAAAAAGGAGTTGCCAAAAATGAATCAGAACACTATCGATAAGTTAAATTCCAAAGGCGCGAATATCCAAATTATCAAACTGTCATAAGATATAAACATGTTTCGCCGTCGGATATACCAGATCGTAGAAAAGAGCGAGGAACACAGCGGGCTCAGTTACGGATACGACCTATTCATGTCCGTTTGCATTTGCCTTAGTCTGTTGCCGCTGTTCTTTCGGCAGCAACATCCGGTGTTTTACTATTTCGATCTCTTCACCGTCATCGTCTTTATTCTCGACTACATCGCCCATTGGATGACGGCCGACCTGCGGCGGACTTACGCGCATCGGTGGGCGGCTTTCCTGCTGTATCCGATCACGCCGATGGGGATCGTAGACCTGTTGTCCATTTTGCCAGGCGTCAATCTGCTGCCGAACGGGTACAAGATTTTCCGGGTATCGCGGCTGTTGAAGATCGTACGGGTATTCAAATTCTTTCGTTACTCCGAGCAGTTCCAGCTTCTGTTTCGCGTTTTGCGGAACGAACGGAAGGTGCTGTTGTCGGTGTTGATGATCGCCGTGTTCTACATCGTTGTTACCGCGCTTATCATGTTCAATGCGGGGCAGGGGAGTTCCCATTTCGATTCCTATTTCGATGCGTTGTATTGGGCCACGACGACCCTGACGACGGTAGGATACGGCGACATTTATCCGGCGAATGACCTGGGACGGGTAATCAGTATGCTTTCGGCCTTGTTCGGCGTGGCCATTATCGCGTTGCCGTCGGGGATTATCACGGCCTCTTACTTGGACGAGTTGCGCAAGGAGCGGGACGGGAAATAGGGGATTTGTTGTGCAAATGTTGTGCAGATAGAAAAAGAAAGAGAGATAATTAGCTGAATGCCAATCATCTCTCTTTCTTCATGGTGCCCAGGACAAGACTCGAACTTGCACGCCGCAACCGGCACTACCCCCTCAAAGTAGCGTGTCTACCAATTTCACCACCTGGGCCTGATAGATTGTCTCTCCGCGATCCTCCTCGCCGCAGCGAGAGACAGCGACGACAAAGGTAGTGTTTTTTTCTTTTCGTACAACCCCTCGCGTCAAAAAAACGAAAATTCGCCGACGAACACCGCTCTCGGCGTACCGAACACCGGAAAAATGTCTAAATTTGTGGTTCGATACCTCCGGTGCCGGGGGTAACATACTCTTTCATACTATTAATAAGGTTATGATCCATATCACCTTCCCCGACGGCAGCAGTCGTCAGTTCGCCGCGGGCGTAACGCCGCTCCAGGTGGCCGAATCGATCAGTCCTCGGCTGGCCGAGGAGACTTTCGCCGCGACCGTGAACGGAGAGAGCTGGGATATCCAGAAACCGATCGAGGCAGATGCTTCGATCCGGCTCCACAAGTGGGACGATCCGGAAGCCAAGCATGCTTTTTGGCACAGCTCGTCGCACCTGTTGGCGGCGGCGCTGGAACAGTTGTATCCGGGGATCAAGTTCGGCATCGGGCCGGCGATCGACAACGGGTTCTATTACGACGTCGATTCGCCCGTGCCGATTACCGAGGGAGATCTGGCGAAGATCGAGCAGAAGATGCTCGAACTGGCCAGGGAGAAACACCCTTTCGTGCGGCGCGACGTGTCGAAGGCGGAGGCGATGGAGACCTATACGAAGAAGGGGGACGAGTATAAGTGCGAACTGATCGGGGATTTGACCGACGGGACGATTACGTTTTATTCCAATGGCTCGTATACCGATTTGTGCCGGGGGCCGCACTTGGCTAGTACTGCGCCCATTAAGGCAGTGAAACTGACTGCTGTGGCGGGGGCTTATTGGCGCGGGGACGAGAAGCGGAAGATGCTGACCCGGATTTATGGGATCAGTTTTCCGAAGAAGGCTTTGCTGGACGAGTATCTGGCGCTGGTTGAGGAGGCCAAGAAACGCGACCACCGGAAGTTAGGGAAGGAGTTGGAGCTCTTTACGTTCAGCCCTCGGGTGGGACAGGGGTTGCCCTTGTGGCTGCCGAAAGGGGCGGCGCTCCGGGAGCGGCTCGAGAATTTCCTCAAGGGGGTGCAGAAACAGTACGGGTATGAGCAGGTGATCACGCCGCATATCGGGATGAAAGACCTGTATGTAACGTCGGGACACTATGCGAAGTACGGGAAAGACTCGTTTCAGCCGATTCATACGCCGGACGAGAACGAAGAGTTTTTGTTGAAGCCGATGAACTGTCCGCACCACTGCGAGATTTATCGCAGCAAGCCCAGGTCGTATAAGGATCTGCCTGTGCGGTTGGCCGAGTTCGGGACGGTGTATCGGTACGAGATGAGCGGGGAGCTGCATGGGTTGACTCGTGTGCGCGGATTTACGCAGGACGATGCCCACCTGTTCTGCCGTCCCGATCAGCTCAAGGAGGAGTTCAAGAAGGTGATCGACATCGTGTTGTATATCTTTAAGACCTTGGATTTTAAGGAGTTTACGGCACAGGTTTCGCTGCGGGATCCGGAGAACCGGGAGAAGTATATCGGGACCGACGAAAACTGGCACAAGGCCGAGACCGCAATCATCGAAGCGGCGGCGGAGAAGGGACTGGAGACCATTGTGGAGACCGGCGAGGCGGCGTTCTATGGGCCGAAACTCGACTTTATGGTCAAGGACGCGCTGGGGCGGAAGTGGCAGCTCGGGACCATTCAGGTGGACTATAATCTGCCGGAACGGTTCGACCTGACTTACAAAGGGTCGGACGACAAGGAACACCGGCCGATCATGATCCACCGGGCGCCGTTCGGATCTATGGAACGGTTCGTGGCCGTGCTGCTGGAACATACCGGCGGGAAGTTCCCGTTGTGGCTTACGCCGGAACAGGCTGTGGTGTTGCCGATCAGTGAAAAGTACAACGAGTATGCGAAAAAAGTTGCTAAATTGCTGAATAATTGCGATATTCGCACCCGCGTCGACGACCGCGACGAGAAAATCGGCCGGAAAATCCGCGATAACGAATTGGCCAAAGTGCCGATCCTGCTTATCGTCGGCGAGGCCGAGCAGCGGGACGAGACCGTAACCGTGCGGATGCAGGGCGAGGGACGAGACCGAGGGGCGATGACCTTGGCCGACTTTACGAAAACGGTGGCCGATATGGTTGCCGAAGAGATTCGTCCGATTGCGGACAATTTGTAAGGCCGCTCCCTTTTTTCGCACCTACGCTTGCAATCTTTTCGTTCGTGTGCGGCATGCTTTTTGCGGTAGCACCCCACACGTTGAACCAAACATAACTAAGGAGGACAAAACTATAGCACTACCACCGCGCCCAAGACCGTCGCGCCCGCCGTTCCGCGGCCGCGTACAGAAAGAAAATCCCCACCGGATCAACCGGGAAATTACAGCACCCCAGGTGCGGTTAGTAGGGGAAAACATCGCCCGGCAGGATGTTTATTCCTTGCAGGAGGCGTTGCGCATGGCACAGGAACAGGAACTCGACCTGGTCGAAATCTCGCCCAAGGCCGAACCGCCGGTGTGTCGCATCATCGACTACCAAAAGTTCCTCTACCAGCAGAAAAAGAAAGCCAAAGAGATTAAGGCTAAGGCCGTTAAGGTCGTCGTCAAGGAGATCCGGTTCGGACCTCAGACCGATGATCATGACTACAATTTTAAACTCAAACACGCCGAAAACTTCCTGAAAGAGGGGGCGAAGGTGAAGGCTTACGTTTTCTTCCGTGGTCGGCAGATCGTCTTCAAGGACCAGGGGGAAATCCTTCTGCTGCGCTTTACGCAGGATCTCGAAGAGTGGGCCAAGGTGGAACAGATGCCTAAGCTCGAGGGGAAACGGATGAGCATTATGCTCGCGCCGAAGGTCAAGAAATAGGCGATTCATTTGTTGAATCGTGTTTTATTACGACTCGTTTTTTAGCAACAGGAGGTACTGTTCTTTTTCACTGTGGTTTTCTCGCCCGGAAGGCCCATGCCGAGTGCCGGAAGGCACCGCCCCTCCGCTGGCTTCGGCCCGGAACATTAGATTGCGGAGGCACCAGGAAGAAAACGAAGTAAAAAGAACAGTACCCGCCGTAGCCGAAGACTAACGAAACGACAAAAGAGTAAGAAACACTATTAACCAATTTAAATAATTTCGACTATGCCGAAAATGAAAACCGTCGCTGCCGCCAAGAAGCGTTTTGCGCTGACCGGCACCGGCAAAGTGAAGAGGAAACACGCTTTCAAGAGCCACATCCTCACCAAGAAGACAACGAAGCAGAAACGCAATCTGACCCACACGGGGACGATGAGCGCGATTGACACGCCGGCTGTGAAGCTGATGCTGGTGAA
Source organism: Rikenella sp. (assembly GCA_029054535.1). Taxonomy (GTDB): domain Bacteria; phylum Bacteroidota; class Bacteroidia; order Bacteroidales; family Rikenellaceae; genus Rikenella. The sequence continues at coordinate 22,036 of JAIDFC010000139.1, forward strand.
GTAGTTCGCGGTGCACGACTCCTCGTGCAGTGCACAAGGAGTTGAAATCGTTGTTTCGGTAGGCCTGTATACACAGGGGTGGTGCCGGAGGCCTCGTAAAACAAAAACCGGAAAATCCCCGTTACTTTTTTATTTCAAACCAAGATCGCGTCCGGCGGATTCGGATTCCGTCAAGCATCTTTTCTCGTTTTCGGGCAGAGATCGCCGGCCGGTCGAAAAACGCATCGTTATGCCAAGAAGTGTCAACGCGGTGGCCAGTCGTGCTCGCCGCAAAAAGGTCCTGAAGCTCGCCAAAGGTAACTTCGGTTCGCGCTCGAATGTATGGACCGTGGCCAAAAACACGGTAGAAAAAGGGTTGACCTATGCCTATCGTGATCGTAAAAACAAAAAACGGAACTTCCGCGGGTTGTGGATCCAGCGTATCAACGCTGCCGTTCGCGCCAACGGGATGACCTATTCGGAATTCATGGGGAAAGTCAATGCCAAAGGGATTGCGCTGAATCGCAAGGTGTTGGCCGACTTGGCGATGAACCATCCGAAGGCTTTCGCCGAAATTATCAAAACGGTTAAATAGTGTTCTGTCGTGGTGGTGGCACCGCGCTCCCGTCGTCCGTTTCTTATGCGGGCATACCGTTTCTCTTAGATGTCGATAGGGACACTGGGAGGAGGAGATAGGGAGAGGGGTTGCAAACACGACGATTCCTCGAGGAGCGGTCGAGACGAAGATTCATTTTCGTCTCGACCGCTCCTCTCTTTTTACAACCGGTTCGACTTTTTCTTTGAATTTTTTGAGGGGGATTTCTTCTTTGTGCCCCTTTTCGCTGGACACGTTTAGTTCAGAGCGAAGTCTCTCCTCGGTTCCCGTCTCGTCTGTGTTCGTAGTGCGCGATCCGACGTTCTCGCTTTTACGCATATCGTCGTAAGTACAATAACCGGTCATAAGCATCATGTATAAAGTATGATATATATCAAATTGTATGTTAGCAGGTTATAAGTGTTTGTATTTTTATTTTATTTAAATTTTATTTTTATATTTGCATTATTTCAACGGATCGACCTCCCCGTGTGCGGGGCGATAATATTCATTCTAACGAAAGATCATGGAGAGAAGCGAGTCTTTCGCGCCTCAGGAGTCCTGGGCTAAGAATCACATCTCGGTGGACTGCGTGGTGATCGGTTTTGATGGCGAACAGCTGAAGGTGCTCCTTATCGAGCGGACCGGCAAAGAGAACGGACAACCTTTTCGAGACCGAAAACTGCCCGGGAGTCTGATCCGGACGGACGAAGATTTGGATCAGGCTGCTCATCGCGTGTTGTTCGAACTGACCGGTCTGAAACAGGTTCGACTGGCACAGTTCAAGGCCTTCGGGTCGAAAGACCGAACGAACGATCCGAAAGATGTCCGGTGGTTGGAGGAGACGGTCGGAGAGAAAATCGACCGAATCGTGACGGTCGCCTACTGGGCGATGGTGAAGGTCGCTCGGGCGACGGATAAACATGCGTCGGCCCGAGGGGTTTGCTGGGTGGGACTGAAAGAGGTGGGTGATCTGGCTTTCGACCACAATCGAATCATTCGCGAAGCGATGGTCTCGATCCGTCGCCTGGCGACTTTCAATCCCTCCATGCTGTTCGACCTGCTGCCGCGTAAATTCACCGCCGCCCAACTTCGGGTACTGTTCGAGCGGATCTACGACAAACCCATCGATCCGCGCAACTTCCATAAAAAGATCGCCCGAATGGAATACGTCGTTCCGCTGGACGAACAACAACGGGGCGTAACCCACCGGGCGGCTCGCTACTACCGGTTCGATCGCCAAACATACAACCGGACCCGGCGGTGAGATCCCAACCGAAACCACCACTCTAAATCGAAAAAAACATGAAAAAAGAAACGAATCGGAGGATGAAAAAACGAAGCCTCTCTCTGGTCGCCGGGCTGGCGGCGACGCTCCTTTTGTCGCTGTCGTCCGGCTGCGGTCGTTCGGGCGTCGAGTCGTTCCGGACAGACTATTTCGGCATCGATGTCGACTCACGCGGTTATATCGTCGGCATGTGGAACACCACGCGCGACGACGGACACAACTTCAGTCCGGCCGACCAGCCGTCGCCCCTGCTCTCGCTCTACGACAGCCGCCGGAAACAATATTATTATCCGCAGCGGGCGGTCTACTGCGGGGGACGCTATCGGCTGGAGTATGCGAACGGTTCGGTGGCTCGGATGGCGATCGCAACGAAGAGCAAATACCTGAAACTCACCCTCGAGAGTGTCGAGCCGCGCAACGGCGTCGACGGAATCCAGTGGGGGAATTACTATACAGATATCGACAACCTGTTGGGCGAAGTGATCGGTGTGGCACGCGACACCTCGGCGGCCGTAGGGTATGCCATCGGTGCGCTGTCGCTCGACGACAACACCATCGGCGGCGAATCGCGCTACACCTCCGAGACCGGCTCGGGCGGATATATCGTTCACTCGCCCGACAAAGAACGCTACCCCCTTCCGGTTACCTTGCACGAGGGGCAGCAGTTCACCATGGGAGGCGACGGCATCAACGACGTCGCTTTCTACGACCGACGGGAACCCTATTTCCGGATGCTGTACGGCAGTACGGCGGGCGTCGATTGCAACGGGCGGATCAACATCCGTTATCAGGCGCGCGACCGGCGCACCGGCGACCTGATTTACTCGCCGGAAGGAGTCCCCGTCTTCCGCAACAACGAGCCGAACCACCTGCAACGGCAAGATGTACAGGGCGTTGACTTCGTGGGCTCGTCGATCGCCTTGTGGGGGAGTCCGGACAGCATCGCCCTGACGGAGGTGATCCGTACCGTCGTTCTCGATGAAGGGTTGCCCTATCCGACCTTTCGGGGGCGATGGGTCAAGGATCCCACCGCCTTCACGCCCGACATCGTTACCTACGGCAACCTGTACGACAGCATCGCCTCTTACGCTCGACAGATGGGGCTCCACGTGATCCACGCTTACGACCAGCCCTTCCTGCACGCCGACCGACATAACGGCGGCTATATCGACGGCCGGGATGAAGCACGCAAACCGTTTCACCTGACCTCGGGCGACCTCTCGCACCGCGAGTATGCCGAACTGTTGGCCAGCGACAGTATCCTCCTCGGGCGGACGTGCATCACCAACTCGATCGCGCCCGACACGCCGGACTGTTCGCCGTACCCCACCGACAGCGCCTGCATCCAACACCGACGCTACCTGACGGCTCCCCTTTCGGCGAGCGATACGACGATCTGCATCGACGACCCGACGCATCTGGAAGAGATCGCCTGCTGGGAAGGGCACTGTCCGGAACTCAACCTGGTGAAGATCGGGAAAGAGTTGATCCACTACCTCGGCGTGTCGACCGAACCGCCCTACCGGCTGCTGAACGTTACGCGCGGCTACTGGAACACCGTCCCGACGGCTCATGCCGCGGGCGAAGCGGTCGACAAGCTGCAGGTAACCGTCGGCTGGGGCTACCAGGGACTGGTCCCGAACCTCGAACTTCAGGACGAGATCGGCAGCCATTACGGCGACGTGGCGGCTCGCAGCGGAATCGGACACCTGGACTTCGACGGCCAGGAGTTTCTGTTCCACAGCGGTTTCGGGACCTACTCCGTGAAGCGTTTCCTGCGGCAGATGTTCGCCCGGACCCGGGAACTCGGCCTGCCCGACATCCGCTTCACCGGAGCCACCCTCTCCGAAGGGTCGTGGCATTACCAGAGTATCTGGAACGTCGGCGGAGGACGGAACATGTACGATGCCGATCTGCGCGTGTGGGGCAGCACTACCAGCCAGGGCAAAGACTTGCGCGACGTAACCTATGCCAACTTCTTCCCGTCGTCGTTCGGCGGCAACTTCCCGATCACCGCCGCTTCGACCGTCGAACAGTACGAACACATCGAGGCTACGGCCGTCGGCTACGGAGCGACATACGGTCTGAAGCTCGGCCAGCGGGACGTCGAGAGCTGTCCGCAGAAGTACGCCATCTTCCGAGTCATCCGCACCTGGGAAGAGGCGCGGCGGGCCGACGCCTTTCCGACCCATATCCGCCGGTTGCTGCAAGATCCGTCGCTGAACTGGCGGCTGGAAGCCCGAGATGACGGGCGAAGTTGGAAACTCGATCAACTGGTCGACGGGAAACCCGTCCGGTCGTTCGTGTTGACAGCTCGGGGCACAGACCGATAAACCCTTGTTGTTCATGCCGGAGACGAAATGATTAAACACCTGTTATATTCCGTCGTCGCCACCGTAGCGGTCGCGACGACGACGGCCGCCCCGATCTCGCCCGAACGGGGGCGGATCGGTTGGCTGCCGACCGAAGCGGATCGAACGGGAGACGAAGCGAGGATCCGCCTCCTCAGCTGTCGATACGATGGGGCGAGACTCGTCGGATGCGACGAAATCGCACCCGACTCGGAGGAGTGGACCGTATCCGCCACCGTCGACACGCTGCCCCTCGAACGATTCGAGGGGCGGCAGATCCTTCGAACCTATACTTTCACAGCCCGGCGGCCGCTGGAATCGGCCGGCGTGGCTATCGCTTTCGATCGTCGGGGCTGGAGCAGCGACAACTACGTCATGATCCCGGCCTCGGTCTACAACGGCAACCGACAGCGGATCGTCCACCGCGCTTATGCGACGGGACTCGACCGTTCGGACTATCGACAGCCCGACCTGGCCCTGACCTCCAACCCTATTCCGCAACTTTCGCCCGACTTCGGAGCCGAATCTCGGCTCGAAGTGCTGGTGAACAACGCCGCGTCGCCGGCCGTGGTTTGGTACGAACGGAGCCGAGGACGCGGATATGTGCTGCTGACCGACCAAGGGATCGAGAAAGACGGCGAGATCCACGACAACGCTTTGATCGTCGAAGAGGCTCCGGATCGTTCGACGGCATCGGTCGTGGTCGGCGTGCCGGGAGTGCGGGCCCGCAAACCGGAGTTTATCGGATTCTCCGAGAGTCCGGATCGCGGACTCTCCTGGGCCGCCGGCGAACGATTCACCGTCCAGCTGCGACTCGTCGAGTTCGCTGCGGCGAATGTACCGGAGGTGCTGACCGCATTCGGCCGCGTCCGCAAGCTCCACACCGGACCGAACCGACCTCGCCACCTCAAACCGGCCAGCGAAGTCATGCGGATCATGACCCGAAACATCGACCGACGCTACCTCCGGCTCCCGCAGTGGGAATACTATTGCCCGGAAAATGCCGACTGGATTTCGTTCGGCTGGATCGGCGGAATGATGAACACCTATCCGATGCTGGCGCTCGGCGATGCGGAACACCTGCGTCGGGTGGCGCACACGTACGATTTCGCCCTCCCGCGGGCGCAGGGCGAAGCGGGCTTCTTCTACGGTACGCTGGGTTCCGACGGGCGGGTTTTCGGTCGGGACGCCGCCCGAGAACACCCCGAGGTGGTGCTTACCCGAATGAATGCCGACGTACTGTACTGGATGGTCAAACAGTTCCTGCTCTTGAAGGCCCAGGGACGCGGAGCCGCGATACGTCCGGAGTGGGAGGCGTCCATACGGCGACTGGCCGACGCGTTCGTCGCCACCTACGATCGATACGGCACGTGGGGCAACTTCCTGAACGTCGAGACCGGCGAGGTAGAGATCTACGGAACCACCAGCGGAGCGATGGCTCCAGCCGCACTCGGCCTGGCTTCCGTCTATTTCGACAGGGCCGACTACCTGGAAACGGCCTTGGCGGCGGCTGAAGAGTATTATCGAACCTTTGCGGTCGTCGGGTTCACCTCCGGCGGTTGCGGCGATATCCTGCAGAATGCGGATTCCGAAACGGCCGTCGCATTTCTCACCTCGTGCAACCTGTTGTTCGAATTGACGGGCGACGATCGGTGGCTGGAACGGGCCGAGCAGGTGGCAGCACTGTGCGCCACGTGGATCGTTTCGTTCGACTACGTCTTGCCGGCGGAGACCGAACTCGGCGGACTCGGCACGCCGATGGCAGGAGCCGTCTGGGCCAGCACTCAGAACAAACACGGGGCACCGGGATTTTGCACCTCTTCGGCCGATGCGCTGTTCCGGCTCTACCGATCGACCGGCGACCGATTCTATGCCGACCTGCTGCACGACGTGTGGCATGCCTACGTGGAGGGGATTCGGCCCAACGGATTCATCACCGAACGGCTCACCTACTGCGATGCCGAGCTGCGGGGTACGCGCGGACCGGCGGGCGACGGAGGAACCGGATGGAACGAGTTGAACGGTTGCCTGATGGCAACGGAGTTGCCGGGGATCTATGTGCGGAGCGACCTCGAACAGGTCTATGCGTTCGACCACATCGACGCACGGATCAAAAAATCCGGCCCGCGCGAGTTGGTCTTGACTCTGACCAATACCACGCCGTTCGACGCCGAGGTTTCGATACTGAGCGAGACGGCTGCCGAAGCGGCCGAACCGTTGTCGCCGGTGGCTTTCGTCGAATGGGATAAGACGACGATCCCGGCGGGGCGAAGCGTCGATTATCGGCTTCGTCGCAAACCGTAAACCGGGTCGGCGAGTTCGAACGAGTCGCGATTCCGAAACTATCCTCATCGGAGGGAGGAACTACGAGCGTCCTCCCTCCTTTCATTTCCCCGGGTCGCCTTGGGATCGCTCTCCCGCACCGGCACATAAGCCATGTTCGACCCAATCCGGCGGGGATCTTCGTTCGGCAAAAACGGAGGAGACGAAATAAATTGTTAAATTTGTACCTAACACAAGTGAGATGCTGCGGACAATGACATGTCGTCAATTATTCAGTTTGTTGATCCCCCTTTCGGGATGGATGCTTTTCGGGAACCCGGTTGCCGCCTGCGGGGCGGAGATCGAATCGGCCATCAGTCGCCATAAACCTCGGCTGGTGGTACAGATCGTGGTGAGCCAGATGAGGTACGACTACCTGTTGCGTTTCGCCGACAATTTCGGCGAAAAGGGGTTTCATACTTTGGTTCGCGAGGGCTCGTTGTGCAAGCGGGCGATGTACGACTACGCGTTGACCCGCACGGGGTCCGGGCTGGCGACCCTCTCGACGGGGACCAACCCGGCCATGCACGGCGTGGTGGGCGAACGGTGGTTCAACTACACGACCGGCGAAGAGATCGCGCTGGCGGCGGACAAAAAGGCTTTCACGGTGGGGAGCGACGAGTACGACGGACAGTACTCTCCGCGGGGTCTGATGGCCGGCACGGTGGGCGACCAGCTCAAGAGCGCCTATCGGGACTCGAAGGTGGTGAGCGTGGCACTCGATCCGGTTTCGGCGGTGGTGATGGGGGGCCATGCGGCCGACGCGGTCTACTGGCTCAACGGCAAGAACGGCCATTGGGTTACGAGCAATTATTACGCCTCGGAGCTTCCGGCCTGGGTGCGGAAATTCAACGACGACGGTGCGGTGGCGGGCTATTCGTCGCAAAAGTGGGAGATCTCGCGGCCGCTCAAAAGCTACCGGAACGAAGAGTATACGGACATCTCGGTCGACTCGACGCGGGGGATCAGCTTCGACTTCCTGACCCGGAAACGGTACGACTACGACCGGTTGCGGAGCTCTCCGGCGGGGAACGCGCTGGTGCGCGATTTCGCCGTTCAGGCCATTATTTACGAGGGGCTGGGGAACGACGACGCGCCGGATATGCTGAATATCGTTTTCGACGCCTCGAGGCATATCGGCGAGAAGTACGGCACGGGGTCGATCGAGCTGGAGGACAGCTACTACCGGCTGGACGAAGAGCTGGCGACGTTACTCGACTTCCTGGAGACCCAGGTGGGTCGAGACCGGCTGCTGGTGGTGCTGACCTCGGACCACGGCGCCTCGGACCCGATCCGGGCCGACAGTCGGATGCCGGCCGGACTGTTCGACAACGGGCAGTTCGCGGCCATCATCGCCGGTTTCCTCGGGGCGCAGCTCGGACCCGGAGACTGGCTCCTGAAGTTCGACAACCGACAGATCTACCTGAACCGCAGCCTCATCTACCAAAAAGGACACCGACTGGAGGATATTCAGGACCAGGTGGCCAACTTCGCGATCCAGTTCAGCGGCGTTTCGCAGGCGGTTACGGCGACGGCCCTGCGCAACGGACACTTCGCGCAGGGGGTCATGGGGCGGATGCAGAACAGCTTCTTCCCGCGGAACTCGGGCGACGTGGTCATCAACCTGATGCCGGGCTGGATCGAGTTCTCGGACGGCAAACTCTCCGACTCGGGATCGCCCTACAACTACGACACGCACGTCCCGTTGCTGTGGTTCGGCGGGGTGGTCGGGACGGCCGATGTGGAACGCGTCGTCAACCTCTCGGATGTGGCGCCGACGATTGCAGACATCCTCGGGATCGCGCCGCCGCCGGCGGCTACGGGAAATCCGATCCCCGAAATCCTACTCTCCAAATAATCGACTGTATTTATTTATAGTCGGTCATTGGCTACTGTATGGAACTGCCGCTTTCTTGAAAGAAAGCGGCACCAAAGAACTTCCAACAGCTACGCTATGCCTCAGGCTCCGCAATCT
>JAIDFC010000014.1 GCA_029054535.1 Rikenella sp.
ACGCCGTCGATGTCGATCCCCGATACGCCGACCCGGATGCTCCCCGGCGGCAGGTCGTCGGCCTCGGTCGACTGCAGGGTGAAAGCCTGTCCGGCCCGGGTGATCCGCAGATCGGCCGTCAGCCGGCGGTCGAAACCGTACCGGACGTAGTTTCCGTCGTTCACGCTCCATTCCGCGAAGCCGAATATCGGATGTCGGGGGATGAGATTCACCGTTACGGCGCTGTCGGCCAGTGTTGCTCGCAGGCCGGCATGCACGCCCGAACGTCCCGTGCGGTCGCGTTGGTCGATGGTGAGCTGGGCTGTCCGACCCGCCGCGTGGCCGTACAGGGCGATCGACTTCATCCGATTCCGGTTGCCCGGTCGGTTGGCCAGCCGGGCGAAATAGTGCAACGATCCGTGGCGGTTGCCGACTCCGGCGGTCAGGGTGTCGAGGAAGAGACCCTGGGTCGAAAATTGGTTGACCTCGGCCTGGAAGTCGAAAGCCGAGTCGGCCTGGGCCGATGCCGTGAGGTCGGCGCGGGAGAAACCCATCCCGCGTGCACGCAGATAACTGCTCAACAGGTTGTTGCGGGCGGCCCGGAAGGTCAGTCGAAACGGCGGCAGAAGATCGCCGAGGGTATCGGCGTCGATCTCGCCGGCTTGGATCTGGCGTTGCGCTTCGATGGCGGTGCGAGCCAGGGCGGCGCTCAGCGAGTCGATCCCTCGCTCGGTCCGGAAGGTCAGCCGCAGGTCGCCGGAGGTTGCCTCCGCCTCGACGTGGGCCGTATCGACGGCGGTCGACAGGACGGTTCGAGCCACGCTGTTTTCAAACGTGCCGTATCGAACTTTCAACGAATCGAGCGTGAGTCGAGCCGCGTAAGCTCCGGCGTCGGTGGCCGATCCTTGCAGGTCGAGCCGCAGCGAGGCCGAAGCCGCTTCGGGGGTGAGGCGCAGACGCTCTAAGTCGAGCCGTGAAATGTTTCCCGAGAGAGTCGCCTCTTGGCGTTGTGCGGTGAGGTGTCCGGTCAGCGACAGGTCGGCTCCGAGTCCCTCGTTATCGCTCGTCAACCGCCCGTTCAACCGATTTTCGGTCAGGCGCGCGGCGAGGGCGATGTTCCGATAGTCGAACCGTTGGTATTCGGCCTGGGCGATCCGTAAGTCGATCTGTGCTTCGGTGGTCGCCGAGAAGAGGTCGAACCCGTGGCCGTCGGCCCGTGCCGTCAGGGTGAGGTACCCCGCCGAATCGGACGGCAGAAAACGGAACAGCGGCAGGCTGTCGACCTGCAGGGCGGCGGTATAGTGTCGATCGGCGGGGACGAACGAGCCGTCGAGGTCTACGGTTCCTTCCGCGGCCCGGAGATGGAATTTGCCGCGGTAGTTTCCGGTTTCGGCTGTTGCTTCACCGCGGAACTGCATCGGGGGCAGGGTGATTCCTGCGGGTAAAAAGGCGGCGACCAGCGGGGAGCGGCGGTATCGGCCGTCGAATGCGATCCGCCCGTTGGCTCGTTCCGGTGCGGTGATCGATCGAATCTCGCCTTGTGCGTTGAAATCCAGTTCGTTCGGTAGCGAAAGAAACAGCTTTCGGAGCTGAATGTCGGCGAGGGTTCCGGCCAGTCGGCTTTCGAGGATCGCGGTCCGATGGTCGAGGTGGCGTCGCAGGGTATCGCGGGTAGACACGAGTCGAAACAGGTCCGGGGTGCCGATTTCGCTCTTCAGGTCGATTCGTAACGGGGTCGTCGGCTCCATCGAGGCGATTCCGCTGCCGACCGACAGGTCGGCTCGCAGAACGGAGGCGTCGGTCTGTAACCGAAAGCCGCTCAACCGATAACCCGTGCTGTCCATCGCCACGCCGCCCTCGCTCTGTCGAACGGCCAGGCCTGACCGTTCGACGAAAGCCAGCTCTCGCAACGTGGCTCGAACGGCACTCCCGCGGTTGAAAACGGAGTCTATGCCCACTTGAAGGTCTTGAATGTCGATGTGGTTCGGGTCGAAGCCGCTGCCGGTCGGAGCGTCGGTCCGGTCGAAACGGAAACCGCCGTCGGCCAATCGCAGCCGGGCGGCCCGGATCGTCAGGTCCGATAGGTCTACTTGTGCGCTGTCGATCTGCCCGTTTCCGATCCGGGCGCGGAGGTCGGTCGCGGAGTCGGAGTGCATCGAAAAGGCGATCTCTTCGAGCAGCAACCGATCGGCAACGATCTGCCAAAGCAGCGGGGCCGAGGCGGTGTCTTTCGCAACGGTATCGGCCTGCGGTTGGCCGAGGCGCAGCCGTACGTCGCCGCCCGACAGCCGAATCGTCGGCAGGTGGGCGGTCTGTGCGCCCGGCTCCACCTGGTCGGCGGTGAGGCCGAACTCCCGAACGCGGACGCTCAACTCCATTCCGCCGGTCGTGTCGTTCAGGTGGAACGAGGCGTCGCCGAATCGAAATTCCCGAACGACGACTTCGCCTCGAACCAACGGCCACAGAGCGACATCGGCTCTCAGTGCGCCGCAACGGAACAGGGTATCGCCGGCGGTCGTAACGGCCTGGGCGTCGTCCACGGCCAGCTGTAGCGGAAAACGCAGGCGCAGTCGCTCGATCTCGAGCTGCATCCCCAAATTCTCGGAAACATAACGGATGGCCTGCCTCTTAACGAAATCCTGAACGGGTGGCAGATACACGGCCACAAGCATCGCCACGACCGATCCGAACAGGATGGCTGCCGCAATCAGACTATATTTGACGATTTTCCGGATCATGAGCGCAGACACGATGTCTGCGTCCGAAACTGCAAAATCCGTTCCGAAAATCCCGCGATTAATTTACCTGTACTTTTTCATTGGCGACGTGCGGGTACTGTTCTTTCTGTGAACAGAAAGAACCAAAGAAACTTTCGGGAATGCTTCGCATTCCATGACCGTTCTTAGTGAATGGCTTTGGCTGGTTGGTTGGGGTGGCACTTTTTGTGAGCGCGCTTAGGCCGCATTAACCTTATTGCGCGCCACAAAAAGACCACCCCAATGCAAAGTCTCCAAGGCTCTTGACTACGGCAGCCCATGCGATACGCAGTATCGCCCGAAGTCTTTCTGGTTCTCTTTCTTCAGAAAGAGAACGGTTCCAGACGGTAACAATGAAATGGATAGCCAATTATCGGAGACGGAGTTTACGGATGAGCATGCCGTAGTTCGTGATCGGGACCCCGTTTTGAGCGGCTGCCCGGATCCGGGCTTGGATCGTACGTCGCGTCGCCACGCAGCCGCCGCACTGGACCGCCAGAGAGAAGTAGCCCGCCGAGGTGTGGAGTTCCGGCGGTAGCGGATCTCGTCCGTTGACGAAGACGAATTGCAGGTCGTCGAGGCCGGTGTATTCGCGCAGCCAGGTCGGGATTTTGGTCCGTCCGATGTCGTCGCAGGTGGTTTGGTGCGAGCAGTTTTCGATAACGAGGATCCGGTCGCCGTGCCGCAGCGTGTCGACCGCCCGTAAGCCCTCGGCATAGAGCGTACGGTCCCCCTTGTGTTCCGCCAGCAGGATGCTGAACGAGGTAACTTCCGTCGTTGGGGATAACTCGTGGGCGATGGCCGAGACCTCCCGAAAGGCCTGGCTGTCCGTAACGATCAAGCGGATGTCGGTCGTTGTGCGCAGTACGAGCGGCAGCTCGGCCGGTTGCGCCGCCACGGCCACCGCCCCCCGGTCCAAAGCCGCTCGAAGCGCCTGGACTTGCGGTAGAATCAACCGTCCGGCCGGGGCCGCGCTGTCGATCGGGCAGACGAAGACGATCCGATCGCCCGCCTCGATCTGTCGGTCGCCGAAGAACGGCGGTTCGTCCGCCGTCGCAGCGTCCGGCAACCTCTGGCCGATCCGCTGCAGAATCTCGTCGGTCGCCACGCCGTCGCCACGCCTCGGCAGTACCATCGCCGGAATATCGTTGGCCTGGATCGTGTCGAGCAACTCTTGTTCCGCCGTCGAGGGGTCGTTGTCCGCCAGCAGTACGACGGCCAGGTCGATTTCGGACAGCGTTTGCAGTGTCTTCCGCACCCTCGACCGCCCTAGTTCCGAAGCCGTGTCGTCGATGCCCGCTGTGTCGATGAAAACCACCGGCCCGAAACCTGCGATCTCGAACGACCGCCGCACGGGGTCGGTCGTGGTCCCCGCCTCAGGCGACACGATCGAGGTCTGCTGGCCCGTCAGCCGGTTCAGCAGGCTGCTTTTCCCGACGTTCATGACGCCGTACAAGCCGATATGCGGAGTCTGGTCGCGTCCCATAGAATAGTTTAAGAAAGAGACTGTTGCTTTTTAGAGGTCTTTGTTTCGGGACGCAGCCTGCGGCCCGCTCGATTCTGCGAATCGGAATGTTGTCGGACGGTACCGGGCGTCTCACTCCGCCAGTATCCGGACCGCCATCGCCGCCAGCATCGCGATCCCGTAAGGCATCGCCCGTTCGTCCGCCACGAATGCCCCGTTGTGAAGCGGCACCTCGCTCTCGACCCCCCACCGGAAGAAGACCGACGGGTAGCGCACCGAGTAGAATCCGAAATCTTCGGCCGTCATCCGTCTCGGGATCTCGACGAACGCCCCCGGGCCGAACATCTCGCCGATCGTCTCGCGCGCCACGGTCGTCAACCGCTCGTCGTTCCGCACGCACGGATAGCCCACCTGCACCTCGACCTCGGCCCTGCATCCGTAAGCTGCGACGGTCTGTTCCGCCACTTCGCGGATCCGTCGGTGCGCCTCCGTCCGCCACGCTTCGTCCATCGTCCGGAAGGTCCCCTCGACCTCCACCCGGTCCGGGATGACGTTCGTCGCCCCGTCGGCGATCACCCGCCCGAACGAAAGCACCGACGGCGTGAAAGCATAGTTGTTTCGACTCGCGATCTGTTGCAGGGCCACGATCATCGCCGAGGTCGCCAACACCGGGTCGTGCAACAGATGGGGAAGCCCTCCGTGTCCTCCCTGGCCGTGGACCGAGATCAGTATTTCGTCTGTCGAGGCCATGAAGGTCCCGCTCCGGACCCCGATCTGTCCCGCTTTCAGCTCCGGCGACACGTGGCCGCCGACGAACGCCCGCGGTTCCATCCCCTCGAAAGTCCCCTCTTTCAAGACGAGCGACGCTCCGCCCGGCCAAAGTTCTTCGCCTGGCTGAAAAAGGCCTAACACCGTGCCGTCGAACTCCGCGCGCCGCTCCTGCAGCAAAACCAACGCCCCCAGCAAGGCCGCCGTATGCAGGTCGTGTCCGCAAGCGTGCATCGCGCCGGTCGTTGAGGCGAACGGTAGGCCGGTGGTCTCCGTAATGGGCAGGGCGTCCATATCGGCCCGCAGCACGACGGGTCGTTTCGGATCGTTCGTTCGGCCGTCGATCCGGGCCAATACCCCGGTCCCGGCCACCTCCTGATACGGAATGCCGTGTTCGTCCAGTATTCGACGAACGAACGCCGAGGTCCGGTGTTCTTCGAACGAGAGTTCGGCGTTCCGGTGTATCTCGCGCCGCCACTCGACGGCTTGTGCCGCGAGCCTCTGCGCGGCTTCGAATATCGCGTGCGTCATAGTACGGGCTAAGGTACGCAATTTTTCGGCTCGAACCCTCAAAAAAGTCCGTACATTTGAGGGTATGAAAATCGTAATCGACGACAAGATTCCTTTTATCCGCGGGGTTTTCGAACCGTATGCCGAGGTGGTCTACCGTCCGGGCGGCGCGATCGACGCCGAGACGCTCCGCGAGGCGGATGCGCTGGTGATTCGCACGCGGACGCGGTGCGACGAGGCGTTGCTCGACGGTAGCCGGGTGCGGATCGTGGCTACGGCGACGATCGGATACGACCATATCGACTGCGAGTATTGTCGTCGCCGGGGAATTCGGGTGGCGACGGCGGCGGGATGCAATGCGCGGGGGGTGTTGCAGTGGGTCTGTGCGGCGTTGGGGGCATTGGGAGTCGAGCCGCGGTCGACGACGTTGGGGATCGTCGGGGTCGGGAATGTCGGCGGTGCGGTGCGGACGATGGCGGAGGCGGCGGGCTTCGGAGAGGTGATTTGCTGCGACCCGCCGAGGGTTGAACGCGGCGAGCGGGGGACGGAACATTTCGTGCCGTTGGGGACGTTGTTGGAACGGGCGGATGTCGTAACGACGCACGTCCTCCTGGACGATTCGACGCGGGGAATGATGGGAGCGGAGGCGTTCGGGGCGATGCG
>JAIDFC010000140.1 GCA_029054535.1 Rikenella sp.
TGTACCGGGATGGCAGCTTCGATGGGGGCTGTGTTGCTGACTGCCGGAACGCGCGGGAAACGGTCGGCGTTGCAGCATTCGAGGATCATGATCCACCAACCGCTCGGAGGGGTCGAAGGACAGGCCAGCGATATCGAGATCACGGCCCGGCAGATTCTGAAAACCAAACAGGAACTCTATTCGATCCTGGCCGAGCATAGCGGGGTGAAGGTGAAGAAGATCGAACAGGATGCCGACCGGGACTTCTGGATGACCGCGCAGGAGGCGGCGGACTACGGGTTGATCGACGGGGTGCTCACGAAACGCGAGGGGTAGCGCATTACTGACAGTATTCATTATGGCAGACGATAAGAACAAGGGCGGACAACATCGCCACGATTCGGAACGGTGTTCGTTCTGCGGCGCTCCGGCTTCGCCGAACGGGATGATTATTCACGGGCAGGAGGCCAATATTTGCGACAACTGTGCGGAACGGGCGTGGGAGATCGTGCGCGAGGAGATGGAGGGACGGCGAAAACAGAGTGCGGTGCAGACGTTGGGCGAGGCTATGTCGCTCTATACGCCGCAGTCGATCAAGGGGTTCCTCGACCAGTATGTCGTGGGGCAGGAGCGGGCGAAGAAATACATTTCGGTGGCGGTTTATAACCATTACAAACGGTTGATGCACAGTGTGTCGCATCCGGCGGAGGCCGACTCGGAGATCGAGCTCGACAAGTCGAACATCCTGCTGGTGGGGGAGACCGGTACGGGGAAGACGTTGATCGCACGGACCATCGCGCGGCTGCTCAATGTGCCGTTCGCCATTGTGGACGCTACGGCGCTGACCGAGGCGGGGTATGTGGGGGAAGATGTCGAAAGTATTTTGTCGCGTTTGTTGCAGGCGGCCGATTATGACGTGGCGGCGGCTGAACGCGGGATCGTCTTCATCGACGAGATCGACAAGATTGCGCGGAAAAGCGACAATCCGTCCATCACGCGCGACGTCTCGGGCGAGGGGGTGCAGCAGGCATTGCTGAAGATTCTGGAGGGAACCGTGGTGAACGTGCCGCCGCAGGGGGGGCGGAAGCATCCGGACCAGAAATACATTCAGGTCGACACGCGGAATATTCTGTTCGTGGCGGGCGGCGCGTTCGACGGGGTGCAGAAGAAGATCGCACAACGCTTGAATACGCGGGTCGTCGGGTATGGGCAGCAAGCGCGGGTAGCGGCGGAGGTCGACCGGGATAATCTGTTGCAATATATCACGCCGCAGGACTTGCGCAGCTTCGGTCTCATTCCGGAACTGCTCGGCCGGCTGCCGGTGCTGACCTACCTCGAACCGCTCGGCCGAGAGGCGTTGAGGCGGATCCTGACGGAACCTAAAAACGCGATCGTCAAACAGTATGTCAGACTTTTTGAGCTGGACGGGGTCAAACTCACGTTCGATGACGAGGTCTTGGACTACATCGTCGACAAGGCGATCGAATACAAACTGGGAGCACGGGGGTTGCGTTCGATCTGCGAGGCGATCATGATGGATGCGATGTTCGAGGTGCCGGCTTCGAAACGGAAGTCGTTCCGCGTGCGGTTGGACTACGCCAAACAGCGGGTCGACACGATGCAGATCGCTTGACTTGCTTTGTGGGGAGGTGAGGGTGTTTAGGAGTGTCGAGGAATTTTTGTTTTTTGCGGCCAGAGGTTGTTTTCGGACTGTTATAGCGATGCGGAGCATCGCCGCCCGCCGCGGGCACGCGGAGCCCGCCCGGCTTGAGGGCAGTTCTTGCTTGTTGCTGAGCAAGCTCCAGCTTTCGAGTGCCGAGCGGCACCCCGCCCGCCTAAGAGGGGAATTTCACTCGTTTTGCGAGAGCAAAATCGAGATGAAATTCCCGCGGGCGACGGCAGAAGACACCGCACGCCACGTCTAAGGAGGCGATTCAACGGTTCGGCGAGGAGCCGAATCCGAATGAATCGCCTGGCGCGCTCAGAGAGCGTTGTCGGTGAGAATATCCCGCGCGCGACTGCTGGGGTAGGAAATCGTTCAAAAGCGTGAATCGCTTTTGAACAGGATTTCCGCCAGCGCGCGGACAGAGATTGTTGTTTAGAACGGTATAGCGATGCGGAGCATCGCTCGTCCCGCTGGGGGACGCACCGCGTCTTTTGCTTGGGTTTTCTTCGCCTTATTAGGCGGCCCGCGCAGGGCAGTCGAACACGGTTTCTCTGCGAGAAGCCCGTCGCCCGCCCGCCTAAGAGGGGAATTTCGCTCGTTTTGCGGGAGCAAAATCGAGATGAAATTCCCGCGGGCGACCGCTGAAAATCAGCGCGCCACGCCTAAGTAGTGAAATGCGCCGTTTCAACGATGAGTTGAAACGGAATGGATTTCGCAGGCGCGCGGACAAAGACCGTTTTTCGGTCGCCGCCAGCGGAGGCTTGCAGAGCAAACTCCAGTTTTCGGGTGCCGCTCGGCACCGGTGCCAGCCGCTCCCCCGCGGCTGGCCCGCGCGACCGCAGGTCGCGGTTTATAATAACGCTGCGAATCATTCCGCGCGCGGCCAAGCTCGGTTTTGGCAGATTCGGGCCGTAGCCTGCGAGGACGCAATCATTGCGTAGGCAATGAGAAATTGCGGGCCTCGCTGGGCGAGGCTACGGCCCGCCATGGGGAGATCACGGAGGATTCCTGCGGGTGCCGGTTATCGGAGTGATTCGGCTTGTAGATCGCTTGATACCGGCGGAAGTGTTCCGGGCAAACTCTAGCTTTCGAGCGCCCGGCGGTACCGGTCTTCCGGACGGCGGGCAATGACAGGGAATGTTAAGAGAATTAAGGATATGGATTCGTTGAATCTTTTGTGGCAAGGTTTGTTGGTCGGTTTTCTGGCATCCGTGCCGTTGGGACCGATCGGCGTGATCTGTATCCAGCGGACGTTGAGCGGCAGTCATAAGTCCGGATTCTTTTCGGGATTGGGTGCTGCGACGGCAGATACGATTTTTGCCACGTTGGCCGTATTCTCCTTGTCGTTTTTGACCGACTTCATGACCGCCCATAAAGAGTGGTTTACGGCTGTAGGTGGGATTCTGGTGATTGTGCTGGGGGTGTCGATCTTCAACAAGCGAGTCCGGAGGCCCGGCCAACGCACGCAGACCAAAAGCAGTTTGGCGAGCGACTATTTCTCGATCCTCTTCCTGACTTTGACCAATCCGGCTTATATTCTGGTTTTCATCACCTTGTTCGCCGCTCTCGGAATCAGTAGCGAGGGGCATTCGACCGGATGGAATCTGTTGCTGTTGCTGGGAGTGCTGGGGGGGGCGGCCTCGTGGTGGTTTACGTTGACTTATGTGGTGAGCCGACTCCGGCGGCGGTTTCGGTTGCGGCACCTGTGGTGGATCAATAAGATTACGGGCGGAGTGATCGTGTTGTTCGGGGTGCTACTCGTGTTGAGCATCGTGGTCGACCTGGGGCCGGTGGAGCGAATTTTACCTTGAGATACGCAGATCTGAGAGATACGCATGGAAAAAATCATCATAGCGATCGACGGCTATTCGTCGTGCGGCAAAAGTACCTTCGCCAAAGCGGTTGCGGCGAAGTTGGGGTATATTTTCATCGATACCGGGGCGATGTATCGGGCGGTAACGCTGTACGGCATGCGGCGGGGGATTGCGGAGGATCGGGAGGCGTTGGCGGCGGCTCTGCCGGAGGTCCGGATCGAGTTCCGGTTCGATCCGCAGGCCGGGCGGAGCGATGTTTATTTGAACGGGGAGTGTGTCGAGGCGGAGATTCGGCGGATCGACGTGAGCGAGCGGGTGAGCAAGGTGAGCAGTATTCCGGAGGTGCGGGCCAAGTTGGTGGCCATGCAGCAGGAGATGGGACGGACCAAAGGGATCGTGATGGACGGGCGGGATATCGGGACGGTGGTTTTTCCGGAGGCGGAGTTGAAGATCTTCATGACGGCGGATCCGCATGTACGGGCGGAGCGGCGGTATAACGAGCTGCTCGCTAAGGGTGAGGAGGTTTCGCTGGCGGAGATCGAACGCAATATCCGGGAGCGGGACCGACAGGACGAGACGCGTGCGGTGAGTCCGTTGCGACGGGCGGCGGATGCGGTGGTGTTGGACAACAGCCGGATGACGATTCCGGAGCAGATGGATTGGATCGACAACCAATTGGAGCGGTTTCGGTAGTTTTCGAGCGTATTGGTCGGGATTATTTTAGCCGGAAGGCCCACGCGATGCGGAGCGTTTTATGTTCGGGTTTTCTGTGCATTTGACTTCGGCAGCCCCTTGCCCGCCGCGGTTTTTGTTGTGGTTTTCAGCGCAGGTTTAAGCGATACGGAGTATCGCTCGCCCACCGCGGGCACGCGGGGCCGCGCGGCCCGAGCGCGTCAGACACGGTTTCTCTATTGAAAAGATCCCGCGCGCGACAGCTGGAGTAGGAAATCGTTCAAAAGCGGAATCGCTTTTGAACAAGATTTCCGCCAGCGCGCGGACAGAAATGGTTTCTCGGCGAGAAGACCTCGCGCGCCACGCCTAAGAAGCGAAATACGCCGTTTCAACGGGTAGTTGAAACGGATGGATTTCGCAGGCGCGCGGTCAAAGCAAGGGTGAAAAGACTTGGAAATCCCGTCCAGCGGACGGTCGAGCCACCGCCACCCCTCGCGGTGGCGCACCCTTCGGGTGTTTTACTGGCAGTCTCTGTCTCAAAGGCTTCCCGCTGTCGGCGGCTCGGGTACAAGGAGGCGCGCGGGCAGACACGGTTTGGGAATTTAGAACGGGCCGGAGCCAGCGGAGGCTTGCAGAGCAAGCTCCAGTTTTTGAGTGCCGAGCGGCACCGGCCTGCCGCATGGAGTGGCGGCCGTCCCGCGCGCCTGCGGCGCGGTTTGTTGCAGAAAAGCGTGTTTCGGCAACTTGCAACCTGAAAGGTTGCCGGCCTCGTCGGTGCCGCTGGGCACTCCAGCCGGGAGTTTGTTCGGAGAAAGGGTGGGCGACAGGCCGAATGAGACGAAGCAGGATGGCGCCGGACCGCGCGACCTCCGGTCGCGGTTAGCGGCGAATCTTCAGGAATCGTGCGGCGCGGAGACAGACTGTTTTTCGGTCGGCGCCAGCAAGGGCGCAATCGAGCCTCGCGAGACGTTGCTTCCGCCGCTGGCGGCGAGATGCTTGCTCGCTCGGCGTAAAACCGGCTCGAGCCTTGTTAAAGTAAAAGTAGTAGATAAGTAACAACTCAAATAGAGTCAATCGGTTATGGAGAATCCATTGGAGATCAACTCGACAGAAGAACCGATGCGTCTGTGGACGCAGGATCTGGTGAAGAAATACAAGTCTCGGACCGTGGTGAACGGCGTCTCGATCGACGTCCGTCAGGGCGAGATCGTGGGGCTGTTGGGGCCGAACGGGGCGGGGAAAACCACGACCTTCTATATGACCGTGGGGTTGATTAAGCCGAACGGAGGGCAGATTTTTCTGAACGACCTGGAGATTACCAAAGAACCCGTTTACCGTCGCGCACAGCTCGGGGTGGGCTACCTGGCGCAGGAGGCTTCGGTGTTCCGACGGCTGTCGGTGGAGGACAACATCAAGGCGGTGTTGCAGATGACCGACTATTCGAAAGAGTACCAGCGCGAGCGGATCGAATACCTGATCCGCGAGTTCAGCCTCACGAAAGTGCGGAAAAGTCTGGGGCAGCAGCTCTCGGGGGGCGAGCGGCGGCGGACCGAGATTGCACGTGCGGTGGCGATCAATCCGAAATTCATCTTGCTCGACGAGCCTTTCGCCGGGGTGGACCCGATCGCGGTGGCCGAAATCCAGTCGATCGTGGCGTCGCTCAAGGAGAAGAATATCGGGGTGATTATCACGGACCACAATGTTCACGAGACGTTGTCGATCACCGACCGAACCTACATCCTGGTCGAAGGGAAGGTGATCCGCACGGGGACGGCCGAGGAGCTGGCGGCGGATGAGTATGTGCGACGGGTTTACTTAGGGCCGGATTTCGAGCTGCGAAAGGTGAAGAAATAATCGGGCCGGGAGAATTTCATAGCGATAAATTTAGTTATATTTGGAGCATAAACCTTAAAAACAGGACGGATTATGCTCCGGATTCTTTTTGTGATTTTGTCCGCCGCGGCGTCTTGCGGTGTTCTTGGTGCGGCGAATCTTCAGAAGTTCACCATCGTTGGTAAAATCGACGGTTTGCAGAAAGGCGATACGTTGCGTTTTGAACGTGTGTTGTTGCCAGGGTGGGAAACCGAACCGGCGTTCGAGGTCGTTGTCCGGAAGCCCGGTGCGTTCCGTTATCGGGGTATGCAGGTGCACGACCAATTGTATCGGATGACTTATCGGCCTGTCGAAGGGCGTGAGCGGGAAAGGGATCGGCCGGGGGAACAGCTGATCGTAACGGACGGCGATCGGATTCGGCTTGATGGGACGGTGGAGGATATTTCTTACAGCGTCTTGAGCGGCGGTATTTACGACGAACCGGAGCTGAGAGAGTTGTTGCGGGTGGAGGATTCGTTGGAGTGCGCGCGATCCGCTTATCTGAAGCGGTACGACGAGGCGATGGAAAGAGGGGATACGGTCGGGGCGAAAGGGTGGCTCGATCGGTTCAATCTTTTTTATGAGGATAATCCGGGATATGAACGGCAACGGGCGATCGTGCGACTCTATCGAACGAATCATCCGGAAGGGACCGTTTTCTTGTTGGTTCGGTTGCTTCCGGAGCTGAGCGACACGCCGGTCGACGAGGCCAGGGCGATATACGATGGCTTTTCGACGGAGCTTAAGGAGAGTTATTTCGGGCGGTTGTACGTCGATCGGTTGGCGCAGATGGAACGACTGGCGCCGGGACGACCGGCTCCGGCTTTTTCGTTGGCGACGACCGACGGGCGAACGGTAACGGAGGCGGATTTTCGGGGAAACTATCTGTTGGTCTATCATTGGGGTTTGTGTCCGGGGTCGATGCAGATCGACGGACTGGTCAGGGCGTTGTACGAGAAGTATAAGGATCGGGGGTTGCAAGTGGTCGGGCTGACGGAGTCGATCGCCCGGATTCGCGGGTTGTACGAAAGATTGCCGGAGGACAGGCCGACGCCGTTGGTCGGGATTTCGAATATTCGTCCGATACTCGGGCGGATGTTGGAGCATGGTTGGACGGAGGCGGAGCTCGAAACGGATCATCCGGAAAACGCCTCTTTCATGGAGACATATGCGATTTCGGGGTGGCCGTTTTTCGTCTTTATCGGTCCGGACGGTCGGATCCTGGCTCGGGGTTACTGGGAGGGCTTCGAGGAGGCTCGGGCGATTCTCGAACGGGAGGTCGGGGAGTGATCGGCGGTGTAGCGTGGACAGTGATTATCTTTTTAGAATGGTAAGGCGATACGTAGTATCGCCCGTCCCGCCGGGGCCACCCGGACGCTGCCCGCGCAGGGCAATCAGACACGGTTTTTAAGCGCGCCTCGCCTAAAGAGCCGGATTGAGCAGAAAAACATCTGTTTTTCTGCTCAATCCGGCAGGCGCGCGAGCAAAGCATGTAGGGTAATCCGGCCTCGTGCGCGCCTGCTGGGGTAGGAAATCGTTCAAAAGCGCGAATCGCTTTTGAACAAGATTTCCGCCAGCGCGCGGCCAAACACGTTTTTGGGGAGAAAGCCCCGTCGCCCGCCCGCATAAGAGGGGAATTTCGCTCGTTTTGCGTGAGCAAAACCGAGATGAAATTCCCGCGGGCGACGTGTGAAGAATGTTTAAATGTTGCATCTGGGTCAGCCGCTCGGCGAAGCCTATCCGAGCAAACTCCAACCTTCGAGTGCCGGGCGGCACCGGCGCCAGCCGATGGGCGGTGGCTGGCCCGCGCGACCGGAGGTCGCGGTTTGTAGCGAGTTTAGAAACGTTTCGGAGCGGTGCCGGGTCGGACCTGCGGAGTGGTCGCCCGAGCAAGCGAGGAATGCGGCTCTCCGCCTGGGGTGGCTCCGGCCCGCCATGGGGAGATCTCGAAGGATTCTCGCGGGCGACGTGCGAAGAATATTCGGGTCGAACGCCCGGGAGGGGCTGCAATCAATGACGCGTAAGCGGCAAAATTGCGGCTCTCTCGATGGGAGGCGTTCGTCTCGCGTGCCCTTTGGGCGCGGTTCATTGCGAAAGGTAAATGTGTTCCAGCCTATTGCGATCCGTAGGATCGCCGGCCTCGTCGCCCAGGCGCTTTGCGCCTCGGGGGGTGGGCGACAGGCCGAATGAGGCGCAGCAGGATAGCTCCGGTCCGCGCGCCCAGCGGGCGCGGTTTGCTTAACTGGCAAAGCGCAGGCCGGATCTGTTACCGAATCGAGAAACCGCGACTCTTTGAGTCGCGCGCCCCAGAGCCACCCCAAGCGACGGGGCGAACCTCACTGCGTTCGGGACTCCCCGCGCTGGCTCCGGGATGCTTTCAAACCCGGCAAGCCATAACAAGGCAGGCCGTTATTGAGGCAGATACAGCCCGGTCGGAGTGCCGATCGTCCCCTCTCCCTATTCCTGGAGGCAACGCAGCTGAAAACCGTACCCACGGTTACCGCTATCACTCGGGTTGACCGTACCGGAATTAAAGTACAAGCGGTAGGCGTAGGTCTCCGTGAAGGACGCTGCCCAGCCGTACCCGTTGACTCCGACGCGCCACAACGTACCGCCTGCGCTGGCCCCTCGTCCTCCGCTGTCGCGGAAGCCCGGAGCCGGTGCCGCTCGGCACCCGAAAACTGGCCTGTCGGGCGAAAAATCCGGCAAAAACAAGCCACTCGGTACTCCAGACGAGCCTGTCGGCGAGGAAAACCGAGTCGGTAGCACCATGTCAAGCAGTCTCGCCCGAGAAACAGCCGCGAAAGAGTCGCAGCGTGCGGCGGTTTTTGCGGAAAAAGCGTTACCTTTACCCACGCATGAATACCTACTTCCGCATACTCCGGTTCGGACGGCCTTACGGCCGGTATGCCGTGCCGTACTTCGTCTGCATACTCCTCCATACGGTTTTCAATACCTTGATGTTCGCGATGCTGATCCCGATCATCCAGGCCATGTTCGACGCCGATTCGATGGTGAAGGCCGTTACGACGCCGCCGACTTTTGCCTTGAGTACCGAGTATTTCAAGGGGTTGTTGAATTACGGGCTGTATCGCGTGGCCGGGGCGGGGTACGATACGAAGGATATTTTGATGGCTTTGGCGGTGCTGACCGTGGTGATCGTGCTGCTGAGCAATACGTTTCGGTACCTGGCGCAGCGGATTCTGGAGAATCTCCGGATCCATACCCTGCAACAGATTCGCGACACGCTTTTCGATCGCGTGGTGCGGTTGCAGGTCGGGTATTTCAGCAATGAACGCAAGGGGGATATCATCTCGAAAATCACGTCCGATGTCCAGGTGGTGCAGTTCTGCATTACCAGTACGTTCCAGATCTTTTTCAAAGAGCCGTTCTTGTTGATCGGCTATTTTTGGCTCTTGATCTCGATCTCGTTCCAGCTGACGTTGTTTACGCTGGCCGTGCTGCCGGTGATCGCGCTGGTGATCGGGTATATCGTCAAGAAGCTGCGGCGGTCGGCCACCGAGGGGCAGGAGGCGTTCGGCGAGATGGTCTCGCTACTCGACGAGTCGCTCGGGGCCATTAAAACCGTCAAGGGGTATAATGCCACGGGGTATATCGAGCGGAAATTTCGGTGGTTGGACGGGCGGTATTCCGATATCATGCGCTACATCGCGCGGAGGCAACAACTCGCTTCGCCGATGAGCGAATTTCTCGGGGTGGCTTCGCTGTCGTTCATTTTGGTCTACGGCGGGAACATGATTATGAACGGAGAGCTGGCGGCGGCGGCGTTTATTACGTATCTGGGGGCATTCTCGCAGGTTACGCGGCCGGCGAGGGCGATTGCCGATGCATTCGGGAATATCAATCAGGGGATTGCGGCCGGAGATCGGGTGCTGGGGATGATGGACACCGTGCCGACGGTGTGCGACCGGGAGGATGCGCGGGAGTTGGCCGGGTTTTCGGAGGGGATCGAGTTCCGGGGGGTTTCGTTCTCTTATGAGGATAAGGAGGTGCTTCGGGATATTTCGTTTACGATTCCGAAGGGGCAGAC
>JAIDFC010000141.1 GCA_029054535.1 Rikenella sp.
GCCCTCCCCCGGCGGAGGGCCGGTGCCGCTCGGCACTCGAACCTACCAGCCTCTACCCTAAAGCTCCGCGGGCTGCGGCCTTGTTCGTCATTCTTCCGAGGCAAACCGCGCCCGCTTAAAGGGCGCGAGAGAATCGACTAAAGCCGAGAAAAACCAAGCAAAACACCCTATGGGTGTGCGACCCACAGAGAGTCAAAACACAATCGATGAAAGTCCTTGCCACAAGAAGAGACAATGCGACGAAAAGAGCGTATTCGAGGCGCTTTTTTACCTATCTTTGTCGGGCAACAATCGAACCGGTTATGTATTTTCGTCCCCCGAGATTCATCAAACGCCTTTTTCCGGAACTGAACTGGAGTTTCCGCGAGCCGGGGACCATCTTTCTGACCTTCGACGACGGACCGACCCCCGAGGTTACGGAGTGGGTGCTCGATACGTTGGACCGGTACGACGCGAAGGCGACTTTTTTCTGCCTGGGGAAGAATGTCGACCTGCATCCCGAGATTTTCCGCAAGATCAAGGCCCGCGGGCATGCGGTGGGGAACCATTCGTACAGCCACATCAAAGGCTGGGGGACGCCGACCGGGCGGTATGTCGAGGACGCCGACCTGGCCAACGGCCTGATCCGGACCAACCTTTATCGACCGCCTTACGGACGCATCACGCGCAGCCAGATTCGGCGCATCGCAGAACGGTATCGCATCATCATGTGGGATATCCTGAGCCGGGATTATTCGCGGAACGTGTCGCCGGAGGCTTGTGTGCGGAATGTTACGAAACACCTGCGCGACGGGTCGATCGTGGTGTTCCACGACTCGGTGAAGGCTTCGGAAAACCTGTACCATGCGTTGCCGCGGGTGCTGGAGGCGATCCGCGAGCGCGGACTGCGTTGCCGAGGGATCGAGCTGTAAAGATATAAGGAGCGACCCGTCTATTTGTGGGTCCTGACCTTGTAATTGACGCCGAGCGTAATAGCCATCTGGTCGGCCGGCGAGCGGAACGGATTCCCTTCGTACTTGGTAACCCCTTTCAAGACGTCCGACAGGCCGATGTTGTAGCGAAACTCCGCCGAGATCGAGAACCTGCGGATCGCGAACAGCATCCCCGCGCCGAACGTGATGCCGTATCCCCACCGGTTGTCCCGCACCGGATCGTACTCGTACTTCCCGCGGCCGTAAACCTCGCCCGTCGCCCGGTTGTACTCCCGATATTCGGAGTCGAACGCATAGCTGAAGTACGGACCCGCGCTCAGATAGAACCGCGTTCCGCCCTTGCTCAGCGGCAGATAAGGCTGCCAGAGGATCGGCACCTCGATCGTGTTCCACCGCCGCTCGTACATCTCGTCCGACTCGTACGACCGGTGCATGCGGTAGCCCCGCTGCGACCAGTTGATGTCCGCTTCGATGCACCCCACGTACTTCTGTTTCGGTACGTCGAACTTGTAGACCAAACCGCCCACCATCAATCCCATCTTGAGTTCCATCTGTCGGTTCGGCTCGAACCGGGCGTTCCCCATCGCATATCCTCCCCGGATACCGACATAGTGTTCCACCTGGACCGGTGCCCAGGCTGCGCTGAGGGTCTGCGACGGCACGCCCCGTTCCTGGGCGGAAGCCGGCAGAAGTCCGAGAATCCCGAGGCTCGCCCATGCGGCGAGGTGCGTCATGATGTATTGGATCCGGTGTAAATTCATGCGTTTCTCTTCGTCTTTGTAGTCTCTGCTGCGCGACCGGGTCGGTTACTGAGGTCGGCTGAACAGCTCGTCGAGGTCGACCTCGACCGTTACTTCCCAGTTCTCTTTGGCCAATATATCCCGCCCCGTCGACGGGTGTTCCCAGATACGGATCCGCTCGGGCTGCCTGCGTTGCACGAGCGATCCGGTGTCCCACTCGCCGTTCCGGTTGCGGTCTTCCGTAACGCGCAGCCGGTAGCTCCCCGCCGGCAGGTAGCGCAGCGTATACCGCCCTCCCGGAACGGCGTGCCGGATGCGTTGGATCGTCTTCCCGTCGCGGGTCTGCAGCTCCAGGATATACTCCGCGCGGAGGCCCGAATCGGCCGCAGTCGTCGCCGAGAGAGTCGAGGAGGCTCGCAGGTCGAAAATCACGGTCCCGAACCGGCTCGAATCGGCCACCTTGAAGGTCGACTGCAAGGTATCGTTGGCCTGGTAGGCGATATTCAAAAACGTGCTATCCGGAATCAGCAGCTGGTATTCGTCGTCGGCCCGCCAAGCCGCCCGGATCGTCAGCAGGCGTCGCGTGGCGCTGTCCAGTTCGACGGTGAACGGTTCCGGAATCTCGATCTTCTGCGCCGTCTCGGCTACGGTGGTCTGGCGGTCGCGACTCGGCAGAGAAGACTGCCCCTCGGAGATCTTCGTCAGCCGGATCCGAGACTCGTCCACCGACCGCAACGGATAGGCGAACCGCAGTCGGATATGGTTCTCCGGATTCAACGGATTGCTGGCCATCACTTCGAATCCGAACGGGTTTCGGATCGGTAACTCTTCGATCCGCTTCGGCCGTTCGACCTGTGTGGTGTCGACATCCACCTGTTGGAAGAGCGTACTGTCGGCCAATAACTCGGCATCGCTCCGCCGCGGATCGCCCCGCCGGCGGCTGATCTGTCGGGCCGCTTTCAGCCACTTCTTCTGAAGACGGGCCATCCGTTTCTCTTTCCGCCGCGCCTCCCGCACCTGTTTGATGCTGTCGGCATAGGCCGTGGTGGGCCTCTTGTTCCGTGCGTTCGGATCGACGATTCGGTGGACGAACGTCAGCTCCTCGGTCTTGAGCTGGTCGTTCCACAGGCTATCCTGCGACACGTATGTAATCTTCGCCCGAATGGTATCCTGCAGGGCCTCGACCTCGGCCCGGGTCGGCGGCGCGATCCAATACCACACCGTATCCCCCTTGACGCCGTTCTCGCGCGTGAGCCAGGTCGAGTCGAGCCCTTCGGGAACGAATGAGACGATCTCGGCCTGTCGAATGGCGTTGAAAACGATCTCCAGCTTCTGACGTTCCGGCCGTCCGCTTCCGATGACGGTCTGCCGCCGCACGGGTTCTTCCATGAAGAGGTCGAACCGCAGTTGAGGTGGGTCGATCTGCCGTCTCGGCCCTCGGCGACCGGTCGCCGGTTCGATCCACATGTCGAAATCGGGCATCCGGGTCGGATTGTAGACCGTGTCGAGCATCGCCACGTAATCGCTTCCCGATTCGTACCGCTGGTTTCCGTTCTTGTCCAGAATCGCATAGACGCGATAGTCCTTATCTTTCAGAATATCGGCCAGAAAGAGTCCCGAGCTGTCGCTCCGGAACACAGCGTCGGGTCGAGCGTTGAACAGGGTGGAGTCGTGAGCCGCCACGGAATCCGCCCCCGCATCGAAAAAGAAAACCATCGCCCCGATCACGGAGTCGCGACTCTGCGCGTCCAAGGTCAACCCGCTCATCATCAGCGTGTCGAGCTGCGGACCGGTCGAGAATATGAAGGCATAGTTCCCCAAGCGATTCCCTTCGTTGTTGTCGGCGATCGAGTTCCCGAAGTCGAGTCGATAGGTGGTGTTGCTGTCCAGCGGCTCGGCGAAGTCGACTTGGATCGACCGCCCCTTGACGGTCAAAGTCGGTTTGCTGCCGTTCAGGTTGGGCGGCGAGAGCAAAAACTCTTTCTGCTGGTCGCGCAGCGCCACGTATTCGTTGAAGTTCAGCGTGATCCGCCGATCTTTGAATCCGACGCTCCGTTGTGCCGGACTGGTCCCCACCACGAGCGGAGGCAACGAGTCTCGCGGTCCGCCCTGCGGCTGGGCGATCGACGCGCACTGGACGAAGATCGTCCCGACGAGCAGGGCGAAAAACAGCTGAAGAATAGAACTACTATGTAATTTCATACGAAAATCGTTCTACGTATCAGATATCTACGATTCAAAACATTCCAATCCCCTCAACCGGGCCGTATTACCGCGTGCGGTGGTCAGCGATGTTCGCATCGCTTGGGTCA
This sequence comes from Rikenella sp., assembly GCA_029054535.1. GTDB lineage: Bacteria > Bacteroidota > Bacteroidia > Bacteroidales > Rikenellaceae > Rikenella. The sequence goes on from JAIDFC010000141.1 coordinate 3,985, forward strand.
TCCGGCGGAAAAACCACCCTCCGCAGAAAACCGAAATATACCCCCCAAGCGCCCTCACTCTCCGGCCGGCTGCCGGTCCAGCAGGATCCCCCGGAAAAAACGCTCGGCCACCAACACCCCCTCCGGTTCCGAACGCGGGTAAGCGACCATGAAATACCACACCGTATGTCCGTTCTGGGCCAGCAACGCCCGAAACTCGAACGCCTCGACCCCCAACAAATAAC
>JAIDFC010000142.1 GCA_029054535.1 Rikenella sp.
CGGCAGCCCATGCGATACGACAGTATCGCCCGAAGTTTCTTTGGTACTTTCTGTTCACAGAAAGTACAGTACCCTCCCGTCGCTAAAGAACGGTTACACACCAAGGTAGTATTTATTAGAACCACGATTTATGAGAATCAGGCATTTGTTAATCGCGAGTTTTCTGGTATTGAGCGGAATGGCAGCGGCCGTCGGTCAGCCGATCAAGAACCCGGTTCATTGGACCTTCGCCGCCTCGGGCGAGCAAGTCGAGATGAGTGCCACGATCGACGGCGATTGGCACATGTACGACATCGGTCCGTACGACGGGGGGCCGAATGCTACGACCTTCACGTTCGAGCTGCCTGCCGGCGTTACGCTCGACGGCGGGGTTCAGCAGTTGGACCGTCCGACACGGGTGCAGGACGAGATTTTCGGGATGGAGATCGGTTACTTTGCGAAGAGCGCCCGATTCGTGCAGAAATTCAAGATTTCGCCTCGGCTCGCAACGGCCGGGGAACCGATCGTAATCAAAGGGAGTGTTGAGTGGCAGGCTTGCGACGAGGAGAGTTGCCTGCCGCCGACGGACGAGGATTTCACGGTAACGATCACGCCGGCGAAGACGGTGGCGACGACAGCATCGGCACCGGCCGCAGAACTTCCGGCCGAGTTGAATCAGCCCGCCGCGCCGGATCCGGAGGGGACGATGGTGCGCGACGAAGCGATCTTCGTAACACCGGCAGATACGACCGCTGCAACGACCCCGACAGAGGCGGATTCCTCCGCTGTAGGAGAAACGTCGTTCGAGGGGTTGCAGCAGAACGAGAACAAGAGTTTTTGGACCATTATCATCGAAGCGATTTTATGGGGATTTGCGGCGTTGCTGACCCCGTGCGTTTTTCCGATGGTGCCGATGACCGTCAGCTTCTTCATGAAAGGGAGCGATAACAAGGCCAAGGGACGGTTTATGGCATCGTTCTACGGGCTTTCGATCGTGGCGTTGTACACACTGCCGATCGCGGCGATCATTCTGATCACCTACTTGGTCGGGGGGGATTCCGTTACGGCCGATATTTTCAACTGGCTGGCGACGCATTGGGTGCCGAACATCCTTTTCTTCTTGATTTTCATGATCTTCGCCGCCTCGTTCTTTGGCGCGTTCGAGATCACGATGCCCTCGAAACTGGTCAACAAAAGCGACTCCAAGGCGGACAAGGGGGGATTGGTCGGCGTCTTCTTCATGGCGTTGACGCTGGTGCTGGTGTCGTTCTCCTGCACCGGGCCGATCGTCGGGACCGTGCTCGTGAAGTCGACCCAAGGGGCGATCTGGGAACCGATCTTTACAATGCTCGCCTTCTCGGCCGCTTTCGCGCTGCCGTTCACCATTTTCGCGTTCTTCCCGGCGCTGCTCAAAAACCTGCCCAAGTCGGGCGGGTGGCTCAACTCGGTCAAGGTCGTACTCGGGTTTATCGAGTTGGCGTTGGGGCTTAAGTTCCTGAGCGTCGCCGACCAGACCTACCACTGGGGCATTCTCGATCGGGAGGTTTATGTGGCGCTATGGGTGGTGATCTTCGCGTTGCTGGGGTTCTATCTGTTAGGGAAAATCCGCTTCGCGCACGATAGCGAAGTCAAACATGTGAGCGTCAAACGGTTATTCCTCTCGATCATTACCTTCGCTTTCGTGATCTATCTGATTCCGGGGATGTTCGGCGCGCCGCTCAAAGCTCTGAGCGGCTACCTGCCGCCGCTCTCGACGATGGATTTCAACCTCGCGGCTTCTGCGGGGGGCGGCGTGCCGGCTTCCGGCGGAGCGGGGGTGTCGACGCTCGACCGATCGAAAATCGAGGGCGGGGCGCCGAAGTACAGCGACTTCCTGCACTTGCCGCACGGTTTGGAGGGCTTTTTCGACTACCGACAGGGAATGGAGTATGCGGCGGCGGTGGGGAAACCGGTCTTCCTCGACTTCACGGGGCACGGCTGCGTGAACTGCCGCGAGATGGAGGCCAATGTCTGGAGCGATCCGACCGTGCAACGCATTCTGCGAGACAACTATGTCATCGTGGCACTCTACGTGGACGACAAAAAACAGCTGCCCGAATCCGAATGGGTTACGACTCCGGACGGTAAGGTGCGCAAGACGCTGGGCAAGATCAACGCCTCGTTCCAGATCGAACGGTTCGGGATCAATGCGCAGCCCTATTACGTGTTGCTGAACAACGAGGGGCAGCCGCTGGTAACGCCTCGATCGTACGACCTGGATGTGAACGGCTTCATCAACTTCCTGGAGTCGGGACTGGAGGCTTACAAGGCGCAACGGTAGGTAGGAATAGGGGTAGGAAAACAAGCTCCCACTCTCTTAAAAGAGATCTGATTTTTTCATTTAGAGAGACGTGTTACGACCTTCGAAAAAAGTCGTAACACGTCTCTCTTTCTATCGAGAAACTCCTCTTTTGACAATCCAGCAAACGCACTTAGTCCTGCTGTAGCTCGTGAAGCCACTCGGTCGCAGAAAGCGTATGCGAATCGTCGTCGTATCGCCGGATGCAACGAATCGAAGAGAAACACCGCCCCGCATCACACCAGCCCCAGCCGCTGCGAGATCTCGAGCATCCGACGGATCGACCGTTCGGCCTTCGCACGCACCTCTTCGGCGATGACGATCTGCGGTTCCATCCGCTCCAACGCATCCGCCATCTTCTGCAACGTAATCAGCTTCATGAAGTTGCAATTGTTGCAACCGCAGGTCGAATCGGTCGGCGGAGCCGGAATAAACCGTTTGTCGGGCGCCGCTTTCCGCATCTGATGCAAGACGCCCGGCTCCGTTACCACGATATAAGTGTCGGTCGATCGGTCTTCGGTGGCGAATTTCAGCAATCCGGCCGTCGACCCGACGTAGTCCGACACCAGCACGATCGGTCGCTTACACTCGGGATGGGTCAGGATCTTCGCCTGCGGATATTCCGCCTTGAGAGCGAGGATTTTCTCGAGCGAGAACTCCTCGTGTACATGACAAGCACCGTCCCAAACGATCATATTCTCACGCCCCGTAACGTTTCGGATGTAGTTACCCAAATTGCGGTCCGGACCGAAGAGGATCGGTTCGTCGGCCGGCAGCGACTCGACGATCTGCACCGCATTACTACTGGTGCAAACGATATCGGTCAAGGCCTTGACCTCGGCCGTCGTGTTGACGTACGAGATGACGGTGTGCCCCGGATGGGCCGCCACGAAAGCGGCGAACTCGTCGGCCCGACACGAGTCGGCCAACGAACAGCCCGCCGCCATGTCCGGCATCAAAACGGTCTTTCCGGGCGACAGGATCTTGGCCGTCTCGCCCATGAAATGGACTCCGGCGAAAAGAATCACATCCGCATCCGTCGTCGCCGCTCGCTGCGACAACGCCAAACTGTCCCCGACGAAATCCGCAACGTCCTGCACCTCGCCCTCCGTATAGTAGTGAGCCAGAATCACGGCATTCCGCTCGCGTTTGAGCTGCTCGATTCTCTCTTGTAAAGTCATCATGCTGCAAATGTACGAATATAACTCGGCATCCGGTCATCGGCGGCAGGAGGGGCATGCTTCTTTTTCCTTGCGTCGCGCTTCGAGTACACCCACGGCGATCCCCTATCTTTATTTCTACCCTAAACCGCGCCCTGCGGGCGCGCGAGCCGAACGCCGCCCCACGGCCGGGCCCGCAACTCGACGGTGCTCGTGGCGGCAACCCAAAAAATAGTCTGGCCGCGCACCAGACGATATCATTCGGAGTCGCCGTAAACCGCGACCTCTGGTCGCGCGGGCCGAACGCCTCCCACTCGGGAGGCCCGCAATTATGCCGCTTACGCGTCAAAGATTGCGACCGCTCCCGGGCGTTCGACCCGATGCCACTCGAAAATTAGGTTTGCTCAAAAAGGTTCTGCCGTCGCCTACTGAAATCCTCTGCGATCTCCCCATGTCGGGCCGAAGCCACCCCGGGCGGAGGCCTGCAACTCTCGCTGCGCTCATGTGCGTCTCCGCGGACTGCGGCCCTTTTAACACTAAAACAAGCTGCATCTCGCCACCAACCGCGCCATAGGCGCGCGGGACGGCCGCCGCCCAACGGCCGGGCCCGCAACTCGACGGTGCTCGTTGCGTTCCCGTTGGGCAACCGACCCGGGGCCCCTCGGCACCCGAAACCGAAGTTTGCTCGAAACACTTCCGTCGGCGTCGGTCGATCTACTAGCCGAATCGCTCCGAAGACCGTCGCCCGCGGGAATTTCTTCTCGGTTTTGCTCCCGCAAAACGAGCGAAATTCCTACTTATGCGGGCGGGCGACGGGGCCGTATCCGACTGCCCTGCGCGGGCGGCGTCCGGGTGGCCCCGGCGGGACGGGCGATGCTACGCATCGCTATACTTCTAAAAACAGGTCTGTCT
>JAIDFC010000143.1 GCA_029054535.1 Rikenella sp.
CGCTAATACAATATCTAAATTATCCAATAACAGATTATTTTCCAAAGTGTTAAAAGATTTACTTAATATTGAAATCCAACATCTTACGCCCCTCCAACTCAGCGGTAATACGGTCCCCGATCGCCACACGTCCTACCCCCACCGGCGTCCCGGTAAAGATCAAATCCCCGATCCGCAACGTTATGAACCGCGAAACATAGGCGATAATCCGATCCACCCCGAAAATCATATCTCCCGTAAAACCCTCCTGCCGTCGCTCGCCATTGAGCTCCATCGAGAAATGAAGCTGCTGAATACCAGGTAATTCCGATTTCGAAACAAATTCCGGTGCCACCGCCGCCGAATGATCGAACCCTTTGGCCATCTCCCAGGACAATCCTTCCGCCTTGCACCGCCGCTGCAAGTCGCGCGCCGTGAAATCGATCCCGAGTCCCACCTCCTCATAGCAACGGTGCGCAAAACGCTCCTCGATCCCCTTGCACAACCGATTGATCCTCACCACCAGTTCGCACTCATACTGCACATCTTCCGAGAAATCAGGAATATAGAACGGATCGTTATTCCGCAGCAACGCCGTATCCGGCTTGATGAAGAAAACCGGCTCCGTCGGAACCAGCCGCTCGCGCGGCACTGGATCGCCACCCCACACCCCCGGCAACTCCCGGACGTGCTCCGCATAGTTCATCCCGATGCAAATAATTTTCATAGATCTTGATCGTTACCGCCCCCGTTTTTCGTTCAATAGCCGCACCATCTCTCCAGCCACCCGCACTGATGCTCCAGGTTCTCCCATCGCCTCCCGCAATTCACTGAAATCCTGCATCATTCGCTCATGCTTAGCCCCCCCTGACAACACCGATCGAAGCTCCTCCACCGCCCGCTCCGGCATGAAATCCTCCTGGATCAACTCCCGCACCACCTCCCGGTCCATAATCAAATTGACGAGCGAGATAAACCGCAGCTTAACCAATCGTTTAGCCACCCAAATACTGATCGCCGAGCTTCGGAAACAGACCACCTCCGGCTTATTCAACAAGGCCGTTTCGAGCGTTGCCGTTCCCGACGTAACCAGCGCCGCCGCCGAATGCGCAATGGTTTCGTACGTCCGGTCGCATACGAACCGCACGTCGCTGCCCTCCAAATACCTGTCGTACAGTGATCTATCGAGCCACGAGACACCCGTTACCACGAACTGATATTCCGGCATCGAGCGCGCCACTTCCACCATTCCCGGCAAATTGTACCGAATCTCCGATCCTCTGCTCCCCGCCACCAATGCAATGATCGGCCGTTCGTCCAACCCATTCTCCCGCCGAAAAGCCTCTCCGGTTTCCTGCGTAACCACCGGCCGCTCCGCCACCGAATCCATCAACGGATTGCCCGCATAGAAGGCCTCGATCCCGTGCCGCCGAAAATATTCGATCTCGAACGGAAAGATAATGAATAACTTATCAACATATTTCCGAATTCGAACAACCCGTTTTTCCTTCCACGCCCAAACCTTCGGCGCAATATAATAGAAGACCTCCGGCCGCTTCCCACCGCCACGCCAAATGTGCTCGTGTACGAACCGCGCCATCCGCAGATTGAACCCCGGATAGTCGATAAGGATCAACACGTCAGGCCGATAAGCCGCTATATCCTCTCTGCAAAACCGCATCTGGCGCCCGATCCGCCGCAGGTTCTTGAGCACCTCCCAGAACCCCATAATGGAAGCCTCCTTGTAATGCCTCACCAACGTCCCATGTCCTCCCGCCGCCTCGACCATCCGGTCGCCACCCCAAAACCGGATCTCCGCCTCCGGATCGGCCTGCAACAGCCCCCTGACGAGATTCGACCCGTGCAGATCGCCCGACGCTTCGCCTGCTATGATGTAATACTTCATATAATCTCACTTTATTTCCAACAAATCAGGCCTTAACCGCTGTGTCCGCTCGAAAGCTTGGTCCTCCTGCCATTTCGAGATCTCGGCAAAATTGCCTGATAATAGCACATCCGGCACCCGCCACCCGTTAAATTCCGCCGGACGCGTATAAACCGGCGGTGCAAGTAAATTGTCCTGAAAGCTGTCTGTCAGCGCCGAACACTCGTCCCCAATAGCCCCCGGCAGAATCCGGACGACGCTGTCCGTAATGATCGCCGCTGCCAGCTCTCCCCCCGTCAACACGTAGTCGCCGATCGAAATCTCGCACGTAATCAAGTGCTCCCTCACCCGATAGTCCACCCCCTTATAATGCCCGCACAGGATAATGAGGTTGCCTAAAGTAGAGAGCCGATTGGCTTCCTGCTGGTTGTACGTAATCCCGTCCGGCGACGTATAGATCACCTCGTCGTACTCCCGTTCCGAACGCAATCGACTGATTATCTTATAGATCGGCTCTACCTTCATCACCATCCCCGCCTCGCCGCCGAACGGATAGTCGTCCGCCGTCCGATGCTTGTCCTCGCAATAGTCCCGCAGATTGTGAATATGAATCTCGACCAACCCTTTGTCCTGCGCCCGTTTGATAATCGATTCGCTCAGCGCACCGTCCAACAGCTTGGGCAACAAGGTGATAATATCAATTCTCATGCGCCGTCCCCCCGCCTTTGTAGTTCACGTCGCCCCGCAAAGCCTCGACAATGAACGGATTGAACATCACCTCATGCGCCACCGTACTGTGCGGCCCGTGTCCCGGGAAAATCCGCGTATCGCTCCCCAACGGAATCACCCGTTCGACAATGCTGTTCATCAACGTCGGATAGTCGCCCCCCGGCAGATCGGTCCGCCCGATGCTCTCCTTGAAAAGCAGGTCGCCGGTCAGCAACAATTCCGCCTCCGGCACATGGATCGCCACATGACCCGGCGTATGTCCCGGCGTATGAAGAATATGCAACATGCTGTTTACCAGCTGAATATCAGTCGTTTCGGCCAAATCTATATCCACATTCGGAACAGAATCGACGTCGAACCCCATACCGGCATAACAATGAGCCAGCTCCAGAATCGCCTTGTCGTTCCCGTGCAGCGCAAACGGCACGCCCCATTGGCGTTTCACAAACTCCACGCCACAGATATGATCCACATGTCCATGCGTATTGAGCGCCAAGATCGGCCGCAAGTCGTTTTTAGCGATAAAAGCGGCGAGCGTCTGTTGCTCCTGCTCGGTATAGCATCCGGCATCGACAATGACGCACTCTTTCGACTCGTCGAACAGAATATACGTATTTTCGGCAAACGGATTGAAAGTGAGCGTAGCCAGTTTAATCATAGGTCGTACGAGAAAGTTATTCGGTTCCAAATTTACGAAATTTACCCGTATCTTTGCCAGCATCACGAAACAGACGAGTCGTTTATGAAGCCGAAAAAGAGCAAATATCCGCAGATCGAGGGGCTGACGATCACCGACATAGCGGCCGAGGGCAAGTCGCTGGGAAAGTATAACGACGTTGTGGTTTTC
>JAIDFC010000144.1 GCA_029054535.1 Rikenella sp.
ATTTCCGCCAGCGCGCGGACAGAGCATGTAGGGTAGAGGCTGCCAGGTTCGAGTGCCGAGCGGCACCGTCGCCGCCCGCTTAAGAGGGGAATTTCGCTCGTTTTGCGAGAGCAAAATCGAGATGAAATCGTGCGAAGAATGTTTTCGGATCAGCCGCTCGGCGGAGCGTCCACGAGCGAAGCGAAGTGGCGAGCCAGCCGTGGGGGAGCGGCTGCCCGCGCGCCTGCGGCGCGGTTCATTGCGAGTTGTATTTTTTCGTAGTTTACAGGCCGGAGCCAGCGGAGGCGTTCGGCCCGCGCGCCGCAGCCGTTCGCAAAAAGAGTAGTTCCAGTCGGTACCCAAATGCGGGTGAGAAGAGACCGAGCGGTTAATTAATTACATAAAAAAGATAATGAAACAGATTAGCGGTTTAGCGGCAATTTTGGTTATGACGACGACGGCAATGATGAGTACGGGGTGCGGCGCGCGGTCGGGCGAGGGCGCGTCGACAGCGGATTTTCAATGGCAGATCGACCGGTTCGACGATATTAATGTGCTTCGGTACCAGGTACCCGATTTCGACAGTCTGACGCCGCGGCAGAAGCGGTTTATCTACTACCTCAGTCAAGCCGCGGTATGCGGTCGGGATATTTTGTACGACCAGAACTGCAAGTACAACCTGCCGGTTCGTCGGACCTTGGAGGCGATTTATACGACCTACGACGGAGACAAAACGACGGCCGATTGGCAGGCTTTCGAGAAGTACCTGAAGAAAGTTTGGTTCGCCAACGGAGTTCACCACCATTATTCGGGAGACAAGTTCACGCCGGAGTTCGGCGCGGGGTATTTCGACAGCTTGATTGCCGCCACGCCGAGGGAGCGGCTCGGGGATATACAAGGGAGTCTGCTCGACACCGTGAAGGCCGTGATTTTCGATCCGACCCTTTATCCGAAGCGGGTGGACCAGACCGCCGGGGTGGATATGGTGGCCGCGTCGGCTTGCAATTATTACGACGGCGGGATTACGCAGCGCGAGGCCGAGGCTTTCTATACGGCATTGACCGATACGACGGATCGGCAGCCGATCTCGTACGGATTGAACAGTCAGCTGATTAAAGACGCCGAGGGGCGGATCGTGGAACGCGTTTGGTCGGCCGAGGGGATGTACGGCCCGGCGATCCGCAAGATTGTCGAATGGTTGGAACTCGCGGCCACGGTGGCCGATACGCCGGAGCAGGAGGCCTATACCCGGACCTTGATCGACTATTATAAGACCGGCGATCTGCGGCTTTTCGACCGGTATAGCGTGGCGTGGGTCGAGGATACGAAATCCACCGTGGACTACGTGAACGGGTTCATCGAAAACTACGGCGATCCGCTGGGGTACAAGGCTTCGTGGGAATCGACCGTGAATTTCAAGAACCTCGAGGCCACCAAAACCACGCAGATCATCGGCGAGCATGCGCAGTGGTTCGAGGACCACTCGCCGATCGACCCGCAGTATCGCAAACCGAAAGTCAAGGGCGTTTCGGCCAAGGTGATTACGGTGGCGATGCTCGGCGGCGACTGCTATCCGGCCACTCCGATCGGGATCAACCTCCCGAACGCCGACTGGATCCGGCGCGACCACGGCTCGAAATCGGTAACGATCGCCAACATCACGGCGGCGTACGATGCGGCTGCGGCCGGGAACGGCTTTGCCGAAGAGTTCGTCCTGCGGCCCGAAGACCGGGAGTTGCGCACCCGTTGGGGGACGATCGGCAATAACCTCCACACCGATTTGCACGAGTGTCTGGGACACGCATCGGGTCAGCTGGCCGAAGGAGTCCGGGGCGACGAACTCAAAAACTACGGATCGACGCTCGAGGAGGCGCGCGCAGACCTGTTCGCCTTGTACTATATGAACGATCCGAAGCTGGTCGAACTGGGCATTATCCCGACGCTCGACGTGGCCAAGACCGAGTATAACAACTACATGATGAACGGCCTGATGACGCAGCTCACGCGGATCGAACCGGGCAAGACGATCGAGGAGGCTCACATGCGGAATCGGGCGTTGATCGCGGGATGGGTCTACGAGCACGGCGCGGCGGATCGGGCGGTGGAGTTCGTTCGGGAGAACGGTAAAACGTATGTCGTGGTGAACGACTACGACCGGTTGCGGAGTTTGTTCGGCGAGCTGCTGCGCGAGATCCAGCGCATCAAGTCCGAAGGTGATTTCGAGGCGGGGCGCGAACTGGTCGAACGCTACGGGGTGCAGGTCGACCCGACGTTGCATGCCGAGGTGCTCGAACGCTATGCGGCCTTGGACATCGCCCCCTATTCGGGCTTCGTCAACCCGCGCTACGTCCCGACGTTCGATGCCGACGGCAACATCACGGACGTCAGCATCGAATACCCCACCGACTACGTCGACCAAATGCTGACCTACTCTTCGGACTACTCCTTCCTCCCGAATCGGAACTGATCTTTTTTCATTGGTTCCAGTCATTGATTATAGGAGGGTACTGTCCCTTTCTTGAAAGAAAGGGACCCAAAGAACTTTCGGGAATGCTAACGCATTCCATGACCGTTCTTAGTTGAATAGCTTTGGCTTGTTGGTTGGGGTGGTTGCTTTTTAACGGGCGCAAAATCTTGACATTGCATCATGCGCCCGCTAAAAAGTACCACCCCAACGATAAGTCCGCAAGGCTCTTGACTACGGCAGCCCATGCGATACGGAGTATCGCCCAAAGTTTTTTTGGTTCTTTTTGTTCACAAAAAGAACAGTTCTATCCTGTAAACCAAAGATTGATACCAAGCAAGAAATAGAGCCATGAATCGGAAGATATTGGCGTTAGCGATACCGAACATTATCTCGAATATCACCGTGCCGTTGTTGGGGATGGTCGATTTGGGGATCGTGGGTCGGTTGGGCGACGATGCGTTGATCGGGGGGATTGTCGTGGGTGGAGCCGTGTTCAATTTTCTGTACTGGAACTTCGGCTTTTTGAGGATGGGGACGAGCGGTTTTACGGCTCAGGCTTACGGGGGGCGCGATCTGAGCGAAGCCGCCCGGGTGTTGGTGAGGGCTTTGGGGGTTGCCGTGGGGGTTGCCGGATTGATTTGGGTGTTTCAGCGGCCTTTGTTGGAGGGCGCTTTGCTTTTTATGGAGGGGAGCGAGGCTGTCGAGGCGGCGGCGAGACGCTATTTCTTCGTTCGGATTTGGGCTGCTCCGGCGACGCTGTCGCTTTACGCCTTTACCGGGTGGTTCATCGGGATGCAGAACGCTCGGATTCCGATGTGGATCTCGATCGGGATCAATATCGTCAATATCGGTTGCAGCTGGACGGCCGTGCGCGGACTCGGGATGGGAATCGAGGGGGTCGCCTGGGGGACCGTGGCGGCGCAGTGGTGCGGCGTGCTGCTGGCGTTGGGCATTGTGCGGCGTTGCTATGGGAGGCTCTTCACGCGCAACGTCTGGCGGGAGAGCGGCTTGGGGTCGTGGCGGGTGATGAGGCGGTTTTTCCAGGTCAACCGCGATATTTTTCTGCGGACTGTTTGTCTGGTGGCGGTCTTTACCTATTTCACCGCGGCGTCGACCCGGATGGGGGATACGCTCTTGGCGGTCAATACGTTGCTTCTGCAACTTTTCACCTTGTTCTCGTACATGATGGACGGATTCGCCTATGCTGGCGAGGCGCTGGCCGGACGGTACTGGGGGATGGGG
>JAIDFC010000145.1 GCA_029054535.1 Rikenella sp.
AATACGCTAACTTCCCCCCGAGAGGAAAATTTCCCACGGCGGAAGTGTTCCGAGCAAACTCCGATTTTCGGGTGCCGAGCGGCACCGGGTCGGACGCCCGGGAGCGGCTGCAATCTTTGACGCGTAAGCGGCAAAATTGCGGGCCTCCCGAGGGGAGGCGTTCGGCCCGCGCGACCGCAGGGCGCAGTTGGTTGCGCAAAGGAAAGGCGGGTGGTGAAGGCTTTTCGAATGCCTCGCTCGCGCTCGGTCCTCTCCCTATTCCTGGAGGCAACGCAGCTGAAAACCGTTCGCACGGTTGTAGTTGTTATTCGAGTAGATCGCATCGCAGTCGAAGGCCATGGCATAGCCGCTGATACCCGTAAAAGAAGACGCCCAGCCGAACCCGCCGTTGCCGACGAAATACAACGTACCTCCTGCATTGGCTCCGCGCCATCCGCTGTCGCGGAGGCCCGGAGCCGACCTCCAGAAAAAGAACGCACTAAAGAGAAAAAACCATTAAATAACTAATAACCCAACCTATGAAAATGACACGAACGCTTCATTTTTTGTTTTTCAGCCTGCTGTTGAGCGGCTGTTGGATCGGCGCTTCGGCCGCCGAGAAAGCCTTGACCAAAACAGCGGCGCGAACTGAGGCACAACGTCTTGTGGAAACGCGGAAAGCACAGCTGCGCGAGACGTTGGTCGAGGAGTGGGCGAACCATGAGTTCACGAACGGCGAATATCGGATGCGCTTTTGGGATACGATCTACGGCCCGAAAGAGGCACCGGAGGGGGGCCGGAGCCTGTATATCTCGTTGCACGGCGGCGGAGGTGCTCCGGCCGTGGTGAACGACGGCCAGTGGGACAATCAGAAAGTGCTTTATCGGCCGGCCGAAGGGTTGTATTTCGTCCCGCGCTCCCCGACCGACACGTGGAACATGTGGCACCAGGAGTACATGGACGATTTCTTGCGGAAGACCATCGCCGCAGCGGTGATTTTCGAAGGGGTGAATCCGGAAAAGGTCTATATTTTGGGCTATTCGGCCGGTGGGGACGGTTTGTATCAACTGGCGCCGCGATTGGCGGATCATTGGGCCGCCGCTTCGATGATGGCGGGACATCCGGGCGATGCACGTCCGGAATCGCTGCGCAACCTGCCGTTTGCGATCTATATGGGCGGGCAAGACGGCGCTTATGATCGCAATTCGCTGGCGCGTCAGTACAGCACGACGCTCGACCGGCTGGCCATCGCCGAGGGCGACGGAACCTACGTCCACGACACGCACATTTACGAAGATTGCGGCCACTGGATGTTGCGTCGCGACACGATCGCTCTACCTTGGATGGCGCAGTTCACGCGGAACCTCTATCCGAAACGGGTGATCTGGATCCAGGACGACGTGCTGCGCGACAACTTCTACTGGCTTGGCGTTCCGGAGATCCACCGACGCGCGGGGGCGAAGATCGTGGCGGAGATCGACGGTCAGACGCTCCGCATCAAAGAGAGCGACTCGCCGATCGTGCTGGTCGGGCTGAACGACGAACTGCTGGATTTGGACAAACCGATTACGGTCTTCATGGGCGACCGACCGATCGCAACCAAACGATTCCGGCGTACGGCCTCGTCGCTGGCTCAACCGTTGAACAAAAGCGCTTTCTCTTTGGACTTGCCGTATCCGGTGGTTCTGAAGATCGAAAAAAACGCAGCCCTCAAAACCGGCGCTACGGTTACTCAGCTCTAATTTAAACTTCGTTCGGTTTTTTGTAACCGATCATTGGCGACGTGCGGGTACTGTTCTCTTTGTGAACAACCGACGCTGCCAGCGAATCCAGAGGCCGCTTGTGGACTATGCCGAGGTAGTGCGAGGAAGACGTAGCCAAAAAGTACAGTTCCATACAGTAGCCAATGATCGGTTACAAAAAACCGAACGAATTTAATTTAGGCCATATCTTTATAGAGGTCCAATTCACCTCGTTCGGCCGCACCGTGTATGGCCGCGAGTCGGGCCACGACCGGCGAGACCACGTCCAGAACATCTTTGATATAACGTTCCGTAGCTTGGGCTTTTTTTTGAGCCGCCGGTCCCTCTTCTGGGAGCGCCGTTCCGCGGAGTCGACACAGCATGACCGAATACAAAGCTCGGAAACAAGCCTCCATATCGGTGATTTCAGCCGCAGCCAGGTCGCTTTCGCCGGCAATGGCCGTTTTGAGTTTCGGGAGTTCGGGTCGGAGGGCCGCAAAGATTCGGTCATACCCCTGTTCACGTCCGACGGGAGCCTGCAACAAGTGCAGGTGGAGATCGTTCAGGTCGGCAATGAGGTGCAGCGTATGTTCCAGGTGTCCGGCCTTCTCTTTCCCCTCGGTTCGGAGCAGATTGACCATATCCATATACCAGAAAAACAGGGTCTGTTTTTGTTCCTGGTCGAGTTCGGCATGCGGTTCCACGAGGGTCGAATAGATCTGTTCGGGCGAAAATTCCAACGCCCGCAGCATGTCTTCGAGTTGCCAGAGGTAGAGGATATACTCGGCTATGTTCTCGCCTCTTTTTTGTTTTGCAGTCAGCATGAATAAAGTGTTGTGTCTGTTATAAAGTATATTCTATTTCCTTTCTCTCCCTATTCCTGGAGGCAACGCAACTGATGACCGTTTCCACGGTAATAGTTGCTATTCGGATTGATCCCGTCCCAGTCGAAGCGCATGAAATAGGCATTCCCTTCCTCCGCAGCTCCCGTGGTCGTCCAACAGAGTCCGTAGTAGCCGACGCTGTACAACGTCCCAGTGGTGCGTCCGCGGAAGCCCGGAGCCGGGTAAAAGGCTGCTGGACATTCCAGCCTGGCCGTGGCTGCTTCGATAACAGTTGTCCGAACAAACTCCAATATTCGCGTGCCGAGCGGCGTTTACCCGGCTCCGGGCCACCGCGCCGGTAATTTCGGTACGGTGTGGTACGCCGGCCGGAGCGGGTATAGTTGGTCGTCAACGATTCCTACGGGGAGTACCGATGCCTCCCACTTGAGCTTCAGCTGCGACATCTTTCTCGCCCGGCAGGCCAGGTTGGAGTGCCCAGCGGCACCGTTGCCTCCAGGAATAGGGAGAGGACGGAGCGAGGCACTCGAAAAGCCTTCACCACCCGCCTTTCCTTTGCGCAACCAACTGCGCCCTGCGGGCGCGCGGGCCGTAGGTACCCTGTTGCGCCTCATTGGGCCTGTCGCCCACCCCCCGAGGCGCAAAGCGCCTGGGCGACGAGGCCGGCAACCTTTCAGGTTGCAAGTTGCCAAACACGCGTTTCCCCGCCACAAACCGCGATCTTTGATCGCGCGGGTCGCCGCCACCCCACGCGGCGGACCGGTGCCGCTCGGCACTCGAAAATTGGAGTTTGCTCAGAATGGCTCCGTCGGCGGCGACCCTTTTTTAAATCCCAAACGTCTTTACCGCGCGCCTCCTTGTACCCGAGCCGCCGACAGCGGGAAGCCTTTGGGACAGAGACTGCCAGTAAAACACCCGAAAGGTGCGCCACCGCGCGGGATGGCGGCGGCTCGCCCGCTCGCTGGCGGGATTTCCCAACCTTTGCTCTCTTACTTTGCCCGCGCTCAGGCCGCGCGGCCCCGCGTGCCCGCGGCGGGCAATAGGCTGCCGTAGTCAAGAGTACTTCGCCGAAAACCCAACAAAATGCTACACATCCCTATAACCTGCACAGAAAACCATAACAAAAGATGCTACACATCGTTATAACAGTCCGAAAACCGCCTCCGCCCGCGCGCCGGCACTGCCCGAAGACTCACTCTTCCGCATCGTCGTCGTCAAACTCAGCCAAGAGTTCTTCGATGTCTCGTCGATCCTTTTTGGTAGGCCTGCCCATACCCCGATCCCGCACCGCAAACGCACCGGCCCGCGCCATCTCCAGTTTGATGAGCTCTTCCGGAGGCGTAACATCCTCGATGTATCGTCCGATATTCCGGGCCGGCTGTCGATTCGCGACCAGCTCCAGCACCCGGAAACTGTACACGACCGGCATCCTCCGCACGGCGACCACCTCGCCCGTACGGACCTCGCGCGAGGGTTTGACCACCGCTCCGTTCACCAGCACCCGATTGTTTTTGCAGGCCTCCGCCGCTGCAGAGCGCGTTTTGAAGAGCCTCACCGCCCATAGCCATTTGTCGATCCGAACCCCGTCTGCCATGATAGAAAACCTCCTATATTTCTCGAATTAAGGCCGATGCAAACCCTTAAACACCAGGCCCCTCGACCCCGGCCCAAGCGTAAAGCTGCGCGATTTCGTCCGGCCACCGCGTTTCGTCGGGCGTTTCGAGGATCAGCGGCATGTCGTCGAACCTCGGGTCAGCTGCCACGTATCGAAAGACCTCCGTTCCGAGCGTTCCCTCTCCCAGCGGCGCATGCCGGTCCACCCGACTCCCCATTGCCTTGAGATCGTCGTTCAGGTGCATCCCGCGCAGGTAACGGAAGCCCACGATGCGGTCGAACTCCTCGAAAGTCCGTTCGCAAGCCTCCGACGTCCCGAGGTCGTACCCCGCCGAGTAGGCGTGGCAGGTGTCGATACAGACCCCCACCCGATTTTTGTCCTGCACTCGGTCGATGATGTAGGCCAGGTGTTCGAACCTCCAACCGAGGTTGGAGCCCTGTCCGGCCGTGTTTTCGATCACCGCCGTAACGCCCTGCGTCGCCTCCAGCGCCAGATCGATCGACTGGGCAATCCGTTCGAGACACTCCTCGTCCGAGATCTCCCGCAACGAGCTTCCGGGATGGAAGTTGAGTCGGTCGAGTCCCAGCAGCTCGCACCGTTTCATCTCGTCCGTAAAGGCCTTGCGCGACTTTTCGAGCCCCGCCGGATCGGGATGCCCCAGGTTGATGAGATAGCTGTCGTGCGGCAAGATTTGAAACGGCTCGTAGCCCCATTCGGCACACCGGCTCCGAAACGCATCGATCTGCACCTGCGTCAACGGTGCCGCCACCCACTGCCGCTGGTTTTTGGTAAAAAGCGCGAAGGCTCCGGCTCCGATCCTTCGCGCATTCTCCGGGGCATTCTCGACCCCGCCCGAAGCGCTGACGTGCGCACCGAAATATTTCATAACGCAACCTCCCTTATTTTTTTGTAAATTTGCCCCCCTAACCTTGTTATCGGACCGAGCACGCACATGCAGAAGAGGGTCCGCCCGATCGATTATGGTTACAAAGCTACACATTCTGTTCAAAAATCCGCGCCTGTCGCTGGTCGCGCTTTTTCTGGCGACCTGCGGCTCCGCGTCGGCCCAGTTCAACCCCAAGAAACAGGCCGCTCCGCTGGCTCCGGTGAACGCCGATACGCTGCTCAAACCGGCCAAACCCTCGGCCGACCTGACTTTCGAGCTGTATAGCGACGCCTACGACAAATATTTGCGCAAATTACGGACCAAACAACGCAACAGCTATTCATTCAAGCCGGGGCTGGACATCACCCAAGTAAGTTTCAACAACTGGCAACAGGGGGGGGATAATGCCTATTCCGGTTCGGCTTCGCTCTATTTCGAGCATAACTACACGGCTCCGGTGTTCAGCATCAAGACCGTGTTCGACGCGAAATACGGCCTGATGCGGACGACAGGGCAAACGCGCAAGAACGTGGACTACTTCAACTTGTCGATCACGCCGAGCTGGAACATCTCGGAACGCTGGAAACTCTCCGGCGCGTTGATCTGGAAGTCTCAATTCACCAAGAGCTACGACTATCCGAAAGAGGCTCCGAAAATCTGGAAATCGTCGTTCATGGCTCCGGGGACGGTCGAAATCTCGACCGGTTTCACCTACGAGCCGCCGAGCAAGAAGCTCAACATTCTGCTGGCCCCGATTGCGGGTAAGCTGACGTTCGTGTTGAGCGACTCGTTGGCTCGGAAGGGGGGACTGGGAACCGAAACCGGCAAAAAAATCAAGGCCGAGGTCGGTGCTCAAGTTCGGGTGAACTACAAGACAACATTCGCGAAAGAGAAGATCGAATACATCACGAAATTGGACTCTTTCTGGAACTACACGCTCCCGCCGTCGGCGACGTGGGAAAACTCGCTGACATTCAAGGTTACGAATGTGATCAAGTTGTCTGCGATCGTCAACCTGATCTACAACGACCAGATCACGACGCCGAAGGCACAGGAAAAACGGGATGCGGGTCGGGTACCGAAACCGTGGGACTATTTGCAGATTTACCAGTCGGTCGGGTTCGGGCTTCAGTTCAACATCGCCTCGAAACCGCAGAAACCGGTACAGGAGAGTACGATTACGCGTTCGCGACTCAAGTACAAGAAGTAGCGGCGGATTTCTGTGTTTCTGGTTCGAACACCCGAGATTGTCTGAGGTAGCGGCTGCCGATAAAGCCGCTGTGCGGTCCTATGGGCGCGGTTGGTGGTGGGGAACAAGAACGCCTCCTCAAAAAATCCTAAAGTGGAAATTTAGCCTTACCGAGTCGCCGCCAGCGCGGGCGCAATCGAGCCTCGCGAGAAGTTGCGTCCCGCCGCATGGGGTGGCGGCGATCCGCGCAA
>JAIDFC010000146.1 GCA_029054535.1 Rikenella sp.
GCTCGTTGCGGCTTCGCCGAGCGGCTGACCCGAATGCAACGTTTAAATATTCTCCGAACGTCGCCCGCGGGAATTTCTTCTCGGTTTGGTTCTTGCATCAGCGAAATTTCTCCAAGATCTCACCATGGCGGGCCGGAGCTTCGCCCCTCAGGAATCCCCCGAGATCTCCCCATGACGGGTCGGAGCTTCGCAACCTCCGGCCCGTTTAATTCCCAAGCCGGGTTTGGTCACGCATCTCCTTTTACCCGAGCCGCCGACAGAGGGAAGCCTTTGGGACCGAGACTGCCAGTAAAACACCCGAAGGGTGCGCCACCGCGAGGGGTGGCGGTGGCTCGACCGCCCACTGGGCGGGATTTCCGAACCTCTGCACTCTTGTTTTGACCGCACGCCGGGCATTTTCCTAAGCGCAATAAACCGCGACTAAAAGTCGCGCGGATCGCCGCCATCCCCCCGCGGCGGGACGCAACTTCTCGCGATGCTCGATTGCGCCCTTGCTGGCGGCGATTCTTTTACCTGGACTCGACAACCGCACCCTGTGGTGGGTGCGCGGGCGCTCGAAAATTGGATTTGCTCAGAAAGGTTCTGCCGTCGCCCGCGGGAATTTCATCTCGATTTTGCTCTCGCAAAACGAGCGAAATTCCTACTTAGGCGGGCGGGCGACGGTGCCGCTCGGCACGCGAGCCTGGCAGCCTCTACCCTATATGCTTTATCCGCGCGCTGGCGGAAATCTTGTTCAAAAGCGATTCGCGCTTTTGAACGATTTCCTACTCCAGCACTCGCGCGCGGGGTCTTTTCTATAGAGAAACCGTATCTGATGGCCTCGGGCCGGTCGGGCTCCGCCAAATAAGACCGAGAGAACCCAAGTAAAACACCCAACGGGTACGACTGCGCTCCCGCGCGGGGCCGCCAAATAAGGCAGAGAGACCCCAAAAAAAAGCCCCAACGGGGCCCCGCGGTGGACTTGCGATACTACGTATCGCTTTACCGTTCTAAAAACATTCTCTGGCCGCGCGCTGGCGGAAATCCTGTTCAAAAGCGATTCACGCTTTTGAACGATTTCCTACCTCAGCAGTCGCGCGCAGGAATTTTCACAAAAAGAACCCCAATAAAAGACGCGGTGCCTCCGTCGCCCGCAGGAATTTCATCTCGGTTTTGCTCTCGCAAAACGAGCGAAATTCCTTATCAAGCGGGCGGGCGACGGGAAATCGTGTTCGACTGCCCTCGGGCCGGGCAGGCTCCGCCCAATAGGGCAGAGAGAACCCCAGCAAAAGCCCCAACGGGGCCCCGCGGCGGGCAAGGGGCTGCCGGAGTCAAGAACGCTGAGAATCCCAATAGAAGCCCCAACCGAGAGGAAATACCATACGGTTACCGTTGCGTAAGCAACCGATATTTCGACAATTTCACTCGATAGTCCGTAGTCGCTTCGGTCAGAGAATCCCTGCTCTGCTGGAGTAGCGTCTGCGCCTCGAGCACATCGCTGAGCGAGACCGTTCCCGCACGGAAAAAGTCTTCGTTCAGGCGGAGATTCTCCGAAGCCGACTCGATCGAACGCTCCGCCAATCGAACCTGCGCATAAGCCTCCTGGAGTTCGTTCCAGCACTGCGAGATCTCGACCTCCATCAGCTCTACCGCCTGACGTTGTTCGTTTTCGGCCTGCCGGCGTTTGATCTGTTCGCGGCGCACGGCATGCGAACCGCCCCACCAGCCCGTGATCGGCACCGAGACGCTGGCGAAAAGCATCCCAAAGTCGTTGTCCTGCCCCGTGAGGTCGTGGTACATGTACCCGGCCCCCAGACCGACCGTCGGCATGTTTTTACCGCGCGTCATTCGGATCTGCTGGCGCGAGGCTTCGACCTGCCGGTCCAGCAGTTGCGTTTCCGGCCTCGCCGCAGCGGCTTCGGCCGCCTCCGTATACCACCGTTCCGGCTCCTCGACCGCCCCGAGCGCCTCGTCTGCGATGTCGAACGGCTCCGAGAGCGGCACCCCGACGTACTGCGCCAGCAGCAAACGCGAGACCCGAATACCGTTTTCGACCTTCAGACGATCGCTGGCCAGCTCCTGTTGGCGGAGTTCCACCCGTAACAGATCGTTCCGCGTGGCGATCCCCGCCCGCACCGCCACCTCGACATCGCTTCGTATGCGGCTCGCCTGTTTGTCCGCCGCGTCGAGCGTCTGGAGCTTGCCGCGCAGGGCCACGATCCGCCAGTAGTAGCGTTCGACCGTCTCCGCCACCTCGCGGGCCGAGAGGCGGAGCTTGAGCCCCGCCGCCTCTTCGCCGATCCGCGCCAGCCGGTTTCCGACAGCCACCTGCCGCCCGGCGAATACCGGCTGAACGGCCGTTACCCCGCCCATCAGGCCGTGTTTCATCATCCCGATCCCGAGCGGCGGCAGCTGAAGCCCCGGGATCGGCAGCTCGATCGGCACCGAGAGCCTCAACATGTCGTGGCTCGCCGTGAAAGCCGTCCCCGCGGCGCTCACCGTCGGGAAGTAGTGCGTGAACGCTTCGCGCCGGGTCTGGAGAGCCGCGTCGACCTCCAACCGACCGTTTTCCATCTTCGTATTATGCCGTATCGCGGCGGCCCGACACGCCTCCAACGTGTAGACCGTCTGCGCCCGCGCCGTTCCCGCCGCCCCCGCCACAACGGTCGCCGCCAGACACAAGATCCAAAAATTACGCTTCATAAGGCTTCTTTTTGAGCTTTACGTTTCCGAAAATCTTCCAATAGGTTACCGGCAGCACCGTTACCACCAGCACCATCGAGACCACCGTCCCGAAACAGATCACGATCCCCATCGGCGTCCAGAGCGAGCTGCGGCTGATAATCATCGGCACCACTCCGACCGCCGTCGTCGCCGAAGTGAGGAAGATCGGCAACATCCGCCGACGGCCCGCATCGTAAGCCGCCTCGCGGGCCGAGACCCGTTTTTTGAGCCTCAGGTCCTCGGCATGCTGGAACATGATGATGGCATTTCGGACGATGATCCCCATGAGGCTAATCAGCCCCAATACGCAGGTCAACCCGAACTCGGTCCCCGTGAGCCACAGTCCCAGCACCGCCCCCAACAGACAGAGCGAGATCGAGACGAGTGCCACCACCGAGAGGCTCACCTTCTTGAAATTCATCAGCAGGAAGAGGAAGATGATGAACGCCGCCGCCGAGATACCGCTAACGATCGGTCCCGTGATCTCGGCGTCGCTCTCGATCGAGCCGCCGTACTCGATCTCGACCCCGTCGGGCAGCTCCTGTGCCTCGACCAGCCGACACACCTGTTTGAAAGCCTCTCCCTCGTTGTACCCTCGCCGCACGTCGGCCATCACGCTCAGGGTCCGCACCCCGTTCCGTCGCACGATCTGCCCCTCGCTCCAGGCCGGTTCGACCGCGGCCACCTGCCGCAGCGGCACCGAGACGCCCGGCACGGCCGTCGCGATGTATTGGTCGCCGATCCGTTCCAACGTCGCCCCCGACGACGAATCGTTTCCGTCCGCCTTCAGCACCACCGAGAGCGGATAGTCCCCCTCCCAGAGGGTCCCCGCCGGGAAACCCGAGTAGCAGGCCGCCAACTCGGTCTGCGCCGCCATGCGGTCGATCCCCAACCGCGCCGCCTCCACCGGGTCGAGTCGCACGCGGACCGTCGACAACGGCTCCTCGTAATTGGTGTGGACCCACACCAGCTCGCCCATCCGCCGCATTCCGGCCATCAACGTATCGGCCGCCCGTTTCAGGTCGGCGATCTCATCGCCCCGGAAGCGCACCTCGATCGGAGTCGTGAGGTTCTGGTAGTCGAGCTGTTTGAACTTCACGTAGGCGTTCGGAAACCGATCCGCCCAGGCATTCGCATATTCATCCAGCAGCCCGCGCGTCGCCTCGACCGATCGCGTGTTGACGATGAACTGCGCATAGTGTTTCGACGGCAGATTCGGCGCGTAAGTCGCCTGGAAACGCGGCGAGGCGGTCCCGATGAACTGCGTAACGGACTTCACCCGCTCATCGGCCGCCAGCGTACGATAGAGGCTGTCGGCCACCGCCTCGGTGCGCTCCAGCGCCGCACCCTGAGGCAGAAAAATTTCGACGGCCAGCTGGTCGCGATCCGCAAAAGGCATCATCCGGATCTTCAGCCCCAGCATCATCCACCCCGCCAGAACAACCGTCATCACCCCGCCGAAGATCGTCAGCCGCGGCCACCGAAAAGTCCAATCCAAGACGTATCCGTAGCCCCGTTCCACGGCATCGAGCATCGACCCCCGCTCGCGCTTGCGTGGTTTGCGTTGTTTGAGCCCTTTCTTGATAAGTACGTATTCCAAAAACGGAATGAAGATCATGGCCAGCACCAACGACACCATCAACGAGATCGTAACGGTCCACGGGAAGTCGCGCAGGAAGTCGAGAAACTGCCCGGTCATCGTAACCAGCAGCGGGAAGAAGATCACGCAGATACAAAGCGTGGCCAGGAAGATCGACCCGAAATAGTTCTTGGCGCTGGCCACCGCCGCATACCAGCGCGACATCCCGCGGTCGAGGTTTTCGAGGTAGGCGTCCACGACGATGATCGAGTTGTCGACGATCATCCCGAGAACCATAATCAACGCCGCGAGCGTCGCCGTGTTGAGCGGAATGTCGACCAGGTACATGATGCCGATCGAGATGAAGATGCTGATCGGGATCGACGTCGCCGCCACGACCGCCGACCGGAACGGAAACAGGACCATCATCACCAGAATAACCACCACGATCGAGACCAGCAAGTCGCGTACGAACGACGTAACGGAGTCGTCCACCACTTTCGGTTGGTCGGCAATGCGTTCGACCTGCACCCCCTCCGGCAATCCGGA
The DNA here is from genome assembly GCA_029054535.1 of Rikenella sp. Taxonomy (GTDB): domain Bacteria; phylum Bacteroidota; class Bacteroidia; order Bacteroidales; family Rikenellaceae; genus Rikenella. The sequence goes on from JAIDFC010000146.1 coordinate 4,832, forward strand.
CTCGAACTCGGCCAGCACGCGGTCCACCTCCTCGCCGTACCGCACGATGTTGTTCCCCTCGCGCATCTCCATCGAGAGGATCACCGCCCGCCGACCGTTGTTCGTAACGTAACTCTCCGGCTCGGCATACTCCCGCTCGATCCGCGCCACGTCGCGCATCCGGATCAGGTGGCCCTGCGGATCGCTGTAGACGATCTGTTCGGCGATCTCGAACTCCGAGTCGTAGACCGGCGAGAAGTGGATCGGCATCTCCTGCCCGTCGGCTTCGACCGTGCCGCCCAGCGTGGTGAACCCTTGCGCAAAGAGGCGCGCCATCAAAGCCCGCTGGTCCAACCCGTAAGCGGCCAGCTTGTCCGGATCGAACCGGACGGTGATCTGCTCGCGCTGAAGGCCGTACCGCCGCAGGTTCGACACCGACTCGATCCGCCTCAACCGCCCTTCGAGCTCGTCGAGATACCCCTCTAACTCACGATAGGTCTTGTCGTCCGACTGCAACGAGATCAACAAAGCCGAAGTATCGCCGAAGTCGTCTTTCACCACCAGCGCCAGCACTCCGGCCGGCAGCTGCATCTTGAACTCCGAGACGCCGTGCTTGATCTTCGACCACACCTCGTCGCGGTTCCGGACGTCGTCGTTCAGCTCGACCATCGTGTAGAGGATCCCGTTCTGGGACAAGGTGTAAGTCTTGGCCTTCTTGACCTCCTTGTAGGTGAAGAGGAACTGTTCCAACGGTTTGGCCAGCTGCTCCTCGACCTCCTCGGAGGCGGCGCCCGGATAGACCCCCACGATCAGCCCTTGGCGAATCGTGAAGGGCGGGAACTCCTGCTTGGGCATCACCGCCAGCCCGTACAGCCCCAACGCCACCAGCAACCCGACGATCAGGAGCATGATCCGGTGGTAGCGCATGGCGGACTCTATGATTCCGATCTGTCGTTTCATCGTATTTCCCGGATTTTCATTCCCTGACTGATCTTCTGGTAGCCGTCCGTAACGATCCGCTGCCCGGTCTCGATACCCTGCGTAACGACGACTCCGCCCTCGGCCAAGCCCCCGACCCGCACCGGAATCCGCACGGCCCGACCGTCGCATACCCCCCAGACGAACCGTTCGCCGCGGTCGTCGACCTGTACCGCCCGGTTAGGCAGAACGATGCCCCGCGCCGCCGTCGAATCCCCCTCCAGCACCACCCGGCACACCATTCCCGGCAACAACTCGCCGTCCGGATTCGGGAGCGGGATCCGCGCCTCGTAGG
>JAIDFC010000147.1 GCA_029054535.1 Rikenella sp.
CTCGTAGGTCGTGCCCGCCTTGTTGGCATATTCGTAGCTCCGGATCCACGGATTGAGGATCCGCAACACCTTGTAGTTGGTTCCGTACTTGGCCGCCAGGGCCGACCAGTCGATATTCTGCGCATTGACCGTAACGGTCCGGTAGTTTTCGAACGCCGGCAGATAGTCTTTCCTGCGCAAATGGAATCCGTATTTCTTCGGATTTTCGACCAACAGTTTGCAGGAGAGAATCCGGTAGACATACCGCATCGTCTCCTCCGGCAAAAAGAGGTCATAATAGGATTTCACCCCCTGGATCCCGATCCGTTTGCTGACCCCGGCCAGCCCGGCGTTGTACGACGCGGCCGCCATCGTCCAGTTTCCGTACCGTTTGTAAGCGTCCCGCAGGTACTTGCACGCCGCTTCGGTCGAACGCTCGACATGGAACCGCAGGTCGACATTGTCGCCCGTCTCGACCCCGTAATCCTTGGCTGCCGACTTCATCAGCTGCCACAGCCCCGAAGCTCCGACCGGCGAAACGGTGTTCGGATCCAGGCTGCTCTCGGCCATACAGAGGTATTTGAAGTCCTCCGGAATGCCGTACTTCTTCATGATCGGCTCGATGACCGGAAAGTAGCGGGTCGTCATCCGCAGGGTCCGCAAGGTCCGCGACTGCATGAACATCGTAACGGTCATCTCTCGTTCCAACGCTTCGCGTACTTCGGCGTATTCGAGCGGTACGCGCTCGCCGGCAAAGGTGAGCGATCGAGGCAGATCCGGAATGAACACCGGAGGCGCCTCGTCCGGTACTTCGGATACCGCCGCCGGCGCTGCGGTCGTCGGCGATTCCGGCGACGGTTTTCCGCCGTGTCCCTGTTGCGCGCAAGCTGTCGTAACGACTCCCGCCAGCGCGACGGACGAGAGCAATAAGACGATTTGTTTCATGGTATGTCTCCTATAATATATGTTCCAACGCATTTCGGATGCTGATTATTTTGAAAAGGTCGAGTACGGTCAGCGCGATGAAGACGATCAACAACCACCGCAACAGTTGCGTATTGATCTGCGTGGCGTACTTCGACGCGACGTATGCCCCGATCACATTCCCGATGGCATGGATGAACCCGTAGCTGTAATTCACCTGTCCGTGCCACATGTAGACGGCCAGCGTCAACGGAATATAGAGCATCACGATAAAGCTCTTCAGTGCGTTGGCCGTGATGACGTCGTATCCCATCCCCATAATGGTGAGTCCGAGAATGACGTATCCCATCCCGATCTGGAACGCGCCGCCGTAGAGTCCCACCAAAAAGAACCACAGGTAATCGAGTTTCCGCACGGCACGCAACGGTTTCCCGTTGCCTTTCAGGATCCGGTTCGGGCTGAAGAGCAACAAAACGAGCAGCAGAATCAAGATGGTTGCCAGCAGTATGACGAAGATCGACGGTCTGACCCACGCGGCAAATTCGGCCCCCACGACCGCCCCGAGTGCTGTGGGAATCCCGAGCCGCAGCCCCACGGCATAGTCCAGCAGTCTCTGCCGTCGAAAGTTGAAGGCCGCCGCCCCCACCTGAAACAGCACCGGTAATCGATTCGTCCCGTTGGCTACCTCGATCGGAAGCCCCAACGCGGTATAAACCGAAATCGATACCACTGCCGCCGCCCCTGCAAAGGTATTGACCACGCCGACGAAAATTCCGGAACAAATCAGCAGTATGACAATCGACACGCTCATCGACTACTCCTCGCCCAGTGTAAAGTTGTCGGCATCCAAGTGTGCCGGGAAACGGCGCCGGAAGGCCTCCAGTTCCGAAAGCGAGAAGGTGGCCGAGATCATCTCCTCGCGTCCCGGTGTTGCTTCGGCCAAATAGTTTCCTGCAAAGTCGATGGCTGCCGAGTCGCCCGAATATGGCAACTCTCCCGGTTCCGTTCCGCACCGGTTAGCTCCTATTGCATAGGCCAGATTTTCGATCGCCCGGGCCCGCAACAGCGTCTTCCACGCCTCGCGCCTCGCCTCCGGCCAGCAGGCCACGTAGACCAATACGTCGTAATCCCCCCGGTTCCGCGCGAAGACCGGAAACCGCAGGTCGTAGCAAACCAACGGGCAGATCCGGAACCCTTTGTAATGAACGATCAGCCGCCGTTCGCTCCCCTCGGCGTAATGCTCGTGCTCGCCGCCCATCCGGAACCGATGCCGCTTGTTGTACGTGAGCCACACGCCGTCCGGCGTGAAGAAAAACAGCCGGTTGAAATACCCCGTCTCCGGTTCCGTCCGCCGCACGTGGTCGCGGATCGCGACGCTCGTAATGATCGCCTTGCCGCTCCGCACCGCCAAATCCCGCATGAAAGTTACCACTTCGCCGTCCATCTCCTGAGCGATCCGCTCTGGAGCCATGCTGAATCCCGTGGCGAACATCTCGGGCAACACCACCAGATCGGCTCCCTGCGTTTCGCGCTCCACCCACTCGGCCACGCGCCGACAATTCTCGGCCGGATCCTCCCACCGAATGTCCATCTGAAATACCGATACCTGCAACCTGCTATCCATAATACTTGTCCATGTCGGTTCTTCGATAACATGCCGGAAGTACACTCCCCGCACGTCGCTAAAGAACGAAATCGTGCAAATTTACGTTACGCGGTGGATTCGTGCAAAGTTTCGGGGGATGATTATTCTTTCGTGGAAAATTCTATCTTTGTGATTATTCATGAACGAAAGCGGAGGACGAATTTGATACGAGTTGCGAATTACAATCGGTTGACCATTGCGCGGAAGACGGACAACGGCCTTTATCTGACAGACGATGCGGGAGGTGAGGTGCTGTTGCCGAACCGTTACGTTCCGGAGGCATACGAAATCGGGGACGAGTTGGAGGTCTTCGTTTATACCGATTCGGAGGATAGGCCTGTGGCCACGACCGAGCGGCCGAAGGTCGTCGAGGGCGGGATCGCCGCGTTGCAGGCCGTGGGTTTCAATGCCCACGGGGCTTTTCTCGACTGGGGCTTGCCCAAGGACCTCTTCGTGCCGAAGCGGAACCAACAGGCGCCGATGATGGTCGGCGAGTGGTATGTGGTAACGGTCTATGCCGATCGGGTTACGGGCCGGGCGGTGGGGAGTTCGAAACTGAATCGGATTATCAACAACGACGAGATTACCGTGCGGACGAAAGAGGAGGTCGATATTCTGGTGGCGGTGCGGAAACCGAAAGGCTTCCGGGTGGTGATCAACGACCGGCACTGGGGGATGCTGTACGACAACCAGATCTTTACCGACGTGAAGCTCGGGATGCGGATGAAGGCCTACGTGCGGAAGATCGCTGAAGACGGTCGGATCGACGTCTCGCTCCAGCAGGAGGGGTTCGACCAAGTGAAAGTGGCGGCGGAAGAGATTCTGAGGATGATCGATGAGGCGGGAGGCGTTTTGCCGGTGGGCGACAAATCCGATCCGGAGGAGGTGCGGATGACGACCGGGATGAGCAAAAAGATCTTCAAACGGGCCGTAGGGTACCTGATGAGCCACGGGAAGGTCGAAAACGGCGACCTTGCGGTGAAACGGCGGAAATAGGAGGGGGCGATTTTGGCCGAATGCCGTTTTTTTGTACTTTTACCGGTCGGTTTCGCGCCGAACGCAGTCGAGGCGGGTCTTTGTAACTGTAGCGACGTCGCGCGATCTCGAGCTTGTTTAATCACTAAAACCAACCATGAAAGTTGATGTAGTTCTCGGCCTGCAATGGGGCGACGAAGGTAAAGGAAAAGTCGTGGACGTGCTGACGCCCGATTATCAGGTCATCGCCCGGTTCCAGGGAGGGCCGAATGCCGGACACTCCCTGCATTTCGGCGACAAGGTGCACGTGTTGCGCTCGATACCGTCCGGGATTTTTCGCGACAACGCCGTCAATATCATCGGGAACGGGGTGGTGCTTGATCCGGTGATGTTCGCCCAGGAGGTCGGCGAGTTGGAGCAGTTGGGGGTCGACGTAACGGCCAAAATCAAGATCGCCAAGAAAGCGCACTTGATTTTGCCGACTCATCGGATACTCGACGCGGCCAGCGAGGCGGCCAAAGGAAAGGCCAAAATCGGCTCCACGCTCAAGGGGATCGGGCCGACCTATATGGATAAGACCGGGCGGAACGGCTTGCGGGTGGGGGATATTCTCTCGCCGTCGTTCATGGAGCGGTACGAGCGGCTCAAGCAGAAACATGTGGCGATGCTGGCGCAGTTCGAGGGGTTCGCTTACGATATTGCGGAGTACGAGGCGCAGTGGTTCGCCGGGATCGAGACGCTGCGACGGTTCTCGATTATCGAGGGGGAACATGAGGTCAATCGGCTTTTGGCTGAGGGACAGGGGATTTTGGCCGAGGGGGCGCAGGGTTCGTTGTTGGATGTGGACTATGGGACCTATCCGTTCGTAACCTCGTCCAATACGGTGTGTGCCGGAGCTTGCATCGGGCTCGGGGTGGCGCCGAATCGGATCGGGGAGGTTTTCGGGATCTTCAAAGCGTACTGCACGCGGGTGGGGAGCGGACCGTTCCCTACCGAGCTGTTCGATCAGACGGGCAAGGATCTGCAACGGATCGGACACGAGTTCGGGGCGGTAACCGGCCGGGAGCGCAGGTGCGGATGGCTCGATATGGTGGCTTTGAAGTACAGCGCGATGATTAACGGCGTTACGCAGCTCATCATGATGAAATCCGATGTACTCAATACGTTCCCGACCATCAAGGTGGCGGTGGCTTACGAGATCGGCGGACGGCGGGTTACGGAGTTCCCGTATGAGACCAATGAGGAAATCACTCCTATATATAAGGAGTTCGAGGGGTGGAACTGCGACATCAATGGGGTTAGGCGGTACGAGGATTTTCCGCGGCAGTTCAAAGAGTATGTCGAATTTATCGAGCGGGAGACGGGCGTTCCGGTGAAGATCATTTCCGTCGGACCGGATCGCGAGGAGACCATCGTCAGGTGATTGACGGGGAGGGGCGTTGTATGATATTGAAAACGAGAATGAAAGCTAAAAACATTTTGTTTTTAGCTTTTTATGTATTACTTTCACCAAGAAGTTGAATTATGAAAATCGCACTGATAGGTTACGGCAAGATGGGACACGAGATCGAACGGATCCTCGTGTCGCGAGGGCACGAAATCCCGCTGATTATCGACATGGACAACACCGATCAACTCACGGCCGAGAATCTTCGGACGTGCGATGTGGCGATCGAGTTTACGACGCCGAACACGGCATATGGCAATATCGTCGCATGTTTGGAGGCGGACGTTCCGGTGGTTTGCGGGACTACGGCCTGGCTCGATCGGTTGCCGGAGGTAACGGCCCTTTGCGAAGAGCGGAAAGGGGCGTTCTTCTACGCTTCTAATTATAGCGTCGGCGTGAATCTCTTCTTCGCGATCAACCGGAAATTGGCCGAGATGATGAACCGTTTCCCGGAGTACGACGTTACGTTGAACGAGGTGCACCACGTGCAGAAAAAAGATGCGCCGAGCGGTACGGCCGTTACGTTGGCCGAGGATATCTTGGCCGGGATCGATCGCAAGACCTCTTGGACCTTAGGGGCGACGACCGTGCCGACGGAGTTGGGCGTAACGGCGCAGAGACGGGCGATGGTGCCCGGGATTCATACCGTGGTGTGGGAGTCGGACGCCGACATCATTACGATCGATCATAACGCCAAAAACCGGAGCGGATTTGCGATGGGAGCGGTGCTGGCGGCGGAGTTCCTGGCCGATAAGCGAGGGATGGGACGGATGTATGGGATGAAAGACCTGTTGGGATTCTAAACGGAACGAGAAGAAAAAAGATGGAGAGAAACATATTCAGGCACTTGTGGAGACTCTTGCAACCCTTGATGCACAACAAGTGGATCAGTTTCGGTGTGGTGAGCGTGATTTATGTGTTGTGGTTCGTGGTGTGGACCCGAAACCTGTGGTGGTTGTTGGGGGTGGTCGTGATCTACGATATTTATATCGGGAAATGGTCGGAACGGCTGTGGCTCAATCGCTACCGTGCTTACAAGGCCAATCATCGGGGTTTCCGGAAGGTCGCCGAGTGGGTCGAAGCGTTGCTTTTTGCGGTGATCGTGGTGGTGC
>JAIDFC010000148.1 GCA_029054535.1 Rikenella sp.
GGCACTGTTGGCGGAATACGAGCGAAATGTGCCGGAACGATTCCGGCCGAAGGCTGCAGAGGGGATCGATGCGGGGGCGATTTTCGACTCCAGTATCTTCGTCGATTCGAGTCGCCTGAACCGGTTGCTGGCTTTGGACGATACGACGGTCATGCGCGGTACTATCGACAACGATGCGGCTGTACGGGCTTATCGGGCATTTGCAGAGGTCTACAAGGCCCGGATCGAACCGACCTGTGCGGCACTGAACAAACAGATCGACAGCGAATACCGCACCTATATGCGGGGGATGATGGAGATGCGGCGGGGCGAGCATGAGTTCTATCCGGATGCCAACTCGACTCTGCGGATCGCTTACGGAAAGGTGGACGGCTATCGGCCGCTGGATGCGGTTCGGTACGAGCCGGTTTCGACGCTCGAAGGGGTGATGCAGAAGGATAATCCGGAGATTTACGACTACGATGTACCGAAGCGGTTGCGGCGGATTTATGAGGCGAAAGACTACGGACGTTGGGCGGTGGACGGGACGGTTCCGGTGGCGTTCATCGCCACGAACCACACCACGGGGGGGAATTCGGGCAGTCCGGTGCTGAACGCCGACGGTCAATTGATCGGGGTTAACTTCGATCGCTGCTGGGAGGGGACGATGTCGGACTTGGAGTACGATCCGACGGTGTGTCGGAACATTGCGCTGGACATTCGGTACGCGCTTTTCCTGATCGATCGGGTCGGCGGGGCCGGGTACCTGTTGGATGAGATGAAATTCGCCGAATAAACTACGCGAAAGATGATTCGGGAACGACTGGAAAAGTTACGGAACTGGATGCGGGAGCACGGCGGTAAGGTCGAGGCATTCGTTGTGCCCTCCAACGACCCGCATTTCAGCGAGTATGTGGCGGCGCACTGGGGGTGTCGGGCTTGGATCAGCGGATTCGACGGTTCGGCCGGGACGGTGGTGGTTACAGCCGATGGGCGGGCGGCATTGTGGACCGACTCGCGATACTTCTTGCAGGCCGAGGCGCAGTTGGCGGGGACGGGCGTCGAGTTGCAACGCATGGGGTTGGCGGGAACGCCGACTATTGCGGAGTGGCTGGCTGCGGCGGAGGTCCGGCGGGTTGGCGGCGATGGGCGGTTGGTCAGCCGTGCTGCTTTCGAGGAGCTGAAAGGTGATTTGGCTGCGGTGGGAATCGAATGGGTGGCGATGGGCGATCCGTTCGAGACGATTTGGGACGGTCGGCCGGCGTTGCCGAACGCTCCGGCTTTCTTGCTCCAGGAGACCTACAGCGGTGAGGGTGTGGCGGATAAGTTGGCGAGGATTCGTGCTGAGGGAGGGACGGAGCGGGCCGTGAGGCTGGTGGCGGTCTTGGACGAGATTGCCTGGGCGCTCAATGTTCGGGGCGGAGATATTGCCTATAATCCGTTGGTGATTAGTTATTTGTCGATTGAGCCGGAGCGGGCGGTGCTGTTTGTCGACCCCGGTAAGTTCGAGGCGGCGGATCGGGAACGGTTGCGGTGCGAGGCGGGGGTGGAGATGCGGCCGTACGGAGATTTTGCGGATTACCTGCGGGGAGAATTGAGCGGTAAGACGGTGATTGTCAATCCGAACGGGTTGGACGTTTATCACTGGGAGGTGCTGTCGACGGCGGGGGCGCATATTCTGGAAGAGGCGACGCCTTATGGGGTGATTGCGGGCATGAAAGCCGTTAAAAATCCGAGGGAGATCGACGGGTTTCGGCGGGCGATGGAGGTGGATGGGGTGGTGTTGGTCCGGTTCGAGCGGTGGCTCGAGGGGACGATTGCAGCAGGAGAGCGGCCGACGGAGTTAGAGGTGGCGGCTCGGCTGCACGAGTTCCGACAAGCGGCGGCGGAAACGGAGGGTTTTCAGGGCGAGAGTTTCGAGACCATCGCGGGGTATGGCGAACATGGGGCGATCGTACACTACGAGGCGACTCCGGAGAGCGATGTACCGATCGGGACGGAGAGTTTTTTGTTGATCGACAGCGGGGGGCAGTATCTGTACGGGACGACGGACATTACGCGGACCTATCATTTCGGAACGCCCACCGCAGAGCAGCGGCGAGACTATACGGCGGTTCTGCGAGGGATGATCGACCTGTGCGGGGCACGGTTTCCGGCGGGGACGCGGGGGGCGCAGCTGGATGTGCTGGCGC
>JAIDFC010000149.1 GCA_029054535.1 Rikenella sp.
GCAATCGCGCGCGGGTCATCTAACCGAGTAACCGTGTCCGACTGCCCTCAAGCCGGGCGGGCTCCGCGTGCCCGCGGGGGGCGAGCGATACTGCGTATCGCTATAACCTACACAGAAAAACCCGCAAAACACCCAACGGATGCGTCCGTCGCCCGCGGGAATTTCTTCTCGATTTTGCTCTCGCAAAACGAGCGAAATTCCTTCTTAGGCGGGCGGGCGACGGGAAACCGTGTCAGACGCGCTCGGGCCGCGCGGCCGCGGGTGCCCCCGCCGGGCGAGCGATACTACGTATCGCTATAACGACCACAGCCCCCCATAGCCCGAACAAAAGAGGCGGCGCTTCGCTATACCAGCTGAAAAGCACGAGTTCCGACCGCACGTCCACCCCCTAGAAAAAAGAACAGAGCGTTCCGAAAATTTTCGGAACGCTCTGCGTGTTTTCGCATGCTCGGTGCATCGAAACGAAAACACCGAACCCGCATTAACGTAAGAAGCCCTACCAACTCGCTTTCTTCACCCCCGGCAGCAACCCTGCGGAAGCCATCTCGCGGAACTGGATTCTGCTGATCCCGAACTGCCGCATGTACCCTTTCGGCCGCCCGGTCAGTTGACACCGGTTGTGCAACCGAATCGGATTGGAGTTTTTCGGCAATTTAGCCAGCCCCGCATAATCCCCCGCCTCTTTCAGCGCCTTACGCTTCGCTGCATATCTTGCCACCAGCTTGGCCCGTTTGACTTCGCGGGCTTTCATCGATTCTTTTGCCATGGCTTAGTTTTTTTTAGCGTTTTTAAAAGGAAGACCGAACTGTTTGAGCAGTGCATAGGCTTCCGTATCATTCCCGGCCGTCGTAACGAACGTGATTTCGACACCGAAAATTTTGGTAATTTTATCGATATCGATCTCCGGGAAGATGATATGTTCCTGCACCCCCAGCGTATAGTTCCCCTGACCGTCAAATTTGTCGTTGATCCCCTTGAAGTCGCGGATCCGCGGCAGCGAAACGGCGATCAAACGTTCCAAGAACTCGTACATCCGTTCTCTACGCAAAGTAACCCGTACGCCGATCGGCATCTGTTTCCGGAGTTTGAAGTTCGAGATGTCCTTTTTCGAACGGGTCTGCACGGCATGTTGCCCGGCAATCGTTGAGAGTTCGGCCTGAGCCACTTCGACGAGTTTCTTATCGGCCACAGCAGCCCCGACCCCCTGGTTGATGACGATCTTTTCGAGCTTCGGCACCTGCATAATGCTTTTGTAGCCGAACTCTTTCATCAAAGCGGGAGCGATCTCCTCTTTGTATTTGGTTTTGAGTGAAGGTACGTATGCCATTATTTGATCTCCTCCCCTGATTTGACGGCCACGCGGACCAGTTTGCCTTTATCGTTCATCTTTCGTCCCACGCGGGTCGGCTTTCCGGTTTTGGGATCGAGCGGCTGGAGGTTGCTGATATGGATCGGCGCCTCCTGTTTCACAATCCCGCCCTGCGGATTGGCCGCATTGGGTTTGGTGTGTTTGCTCACCAGATTGACCCCTTCGACGATGGCACGCTGTTTGTCGACGATCACCTCCAGCACTTTCCCCTGCTGCCCTTTGTTGTCGCCGGCATTGACGTACACCGTGTCTCCTTTTTTGATATGTAATTTGGTCGACATTGTCTGTGTGTTAGTTAAAAGGTTACAGCACTTCCGGCGCCAGCGAGATGATTTTCATATTGGCATCGCGCAGCTCTCTGGCCACCGGCCCGAAGATACGCGTTCCGCGCATTTCGCCCGCATTATTAAGCAGCACGACGGCGTTGTCGTCGAACCGGATGTACGATCCGTCCGGACGACGAATCTCTTTCTTGGTCCGCACCACGACCGCTTTCGACACGGCGCCTTTCTTGATATCCCCGGCCGGGGTAGCGCTTTTCACGCTGACGACGATTTTGTCCCCGATCGACGCGTAGCGCCGTCCGGTACCGCCAAGTACACGGATACAGAGGACTTCCTTAGCTCCGCTGTTATCGGCTACGGAGAGCCGGCTTTCTTGTTGTATCATGGTTACTTAGCTCTTTCGATGATTTCTACTAATCTCCACCGTTTGCTTTTGCTGAGCGGGCGGGTTTCCATAATCCGGACGGTATCCCCCTCGCCGCAGGTGTTTTCTTCGTCGTGGGCGACGAATTTGGTGGTTTTATTGACGAATTTACCGTAGATCGGGTGTTTCACTTTCCGTTTGACAGCAACGACGATCGATTTGTCCATTTTGTTGCTGACCACCACCCCGGTTCTCTCTTTTCTAAGGTTTCTTTCTTCCATGTCCTCTACTTGTTAATAGCGGCGGTTTGTTTTTCGCGCAGGATGGTCAGCATCCGGGCAATATCACGGCGCATGTTTTTGATCGTATTCGAGTTTTCGGCCGGCGACACCGCATGGTTCAGCTTGGCTTTGAGCAGGTTTGCTTTTTCAGCCTCCACACGTTCGATGATTTCGCCCGCGGTCAATTCACGTATTTCCGTAGTTTTCATGTCGTTCGTGTGTGATTAGAGTGAGCTTTCGGTATAGTCGCGACGGATGATGAATTTCGTCGTGATCGGGAGTTTCTGAGCCCCGAGCCGCAGCGCTTCCTGCGCCACCGCCAACGGCACCCCTTCGGCCTCGAACAAGATCCGACCCGGCGTTACCGGCGCCACGAATCCTTCGGGCGAACCTTTCCCCTTACCCATACGCACTTCGGCCGGTTTCTTGGTAATGGGTTTATCCGGGAAAATCCGGATCCAGACCTGCCCTTCACGTTTCATTTGGCGCACGATGGCCTGACGAGCCGCTTCGATCTGTCGCCCGGTGATCCAAGCCGATTCCAAGGCCTTGATACCGAACGAACCGAAAGACAATTCAGCTCCTCTCTGTGCCAGACCTTTCATGCGGCCTTTCTGCATTCTGCGAAATTTCGTCTTTTTTGGTTGTAACATGGTTAGTTCCTTATTAAAAAGTCTGACGACAGATTACTGATTATTGTTGTTCCGATCGCCACGTCCACCGCCTCTGCGGTCGCCGCCCCGACGATCGTCGCGTCCGCCGCGCCGATCACCGCCACGTCCGCCATCTCTGCGGTCGCCGCCTCTGCGATCGTCGCGACCGCCACGACCGGCCGTTCCAGCCGCCGAAGCGCTCATTCCGACAATCGGCGACAAGTCCCGCTTAGCATACACCTCGCCGTTGCAGATCCAAACTTTCACCCCGAGCAACCCCACCTTGGTCAACGCTTCAGCCAGGTTGTAGTCGATATCCGCACGGAACGTGTGCAACGGAATACGCCCTTCTTTATAAGATTCCGAGCGCGCCATTTCCGCCCCGCCGACACGCCCCGAGATCTGAATCTTGATCCCTTCGGCCCCCATCCGCATGGTAGAAGCAATCGTAGTCTTAATCGCCCGCCGGTACGAGATACGTCCTTCGACCTGCCGAGCAATATTATTCGATACAATCACCGCGTCGAGTTCCGGACGTTTCACTTCGAAGATATTGATCTGTACTTCCTTACCGGTCAGTTTGCGCAATTCCTCCTTCAGCTTATCCACCTCAGCCCCCCCCTTACCGATAATGATCCCCGGC
>JAIDFC010000015.1 GCA_029054535.1 Rikenella sp.
CGTCGCCCGCGGGAATTTCATAAAGATTTCGCCAAGTGCGAAACTTTTGAAATTCCTACTTAGGCGGGCGGGCGACGGGGCCGTGTTCGACCACCCTGCGCGGGCCGCCTAATAAGGCGAAGAAAAACCAAGCAAAAGACGCGGTGAGTCCCCCGGCGGGACCGGCGATGCTACGCATCGCTTGAGCCATCCGGCCGCAAAAACAAAGCCCCCTTACTCTGCAACCCAACTCTCTCTGCAACGAAAAAATAGGTTATCTTTGTTGAGAGATGAAGATCCTGATTATCCACAATCGGTACAGTCGCTCCGGCGGCGAGGAAAACGTCGTCGCGTTCCAGCGACGGCTGCTCGAAGCGCACGGCCATCGAGTGGTGCTTTACGAGCGGTCGTACGACGAGATCCGGCAGTGGCGTTTCGGACGACTGACCTCGCTCTTTTCCGCTCTGTACAACCGGCGGGCCGCGAGGGACGTGCGGAGGATCGTGCGGCGGGAGAACCCAGACGTAGCGATCGTCCATAATCTGTTCCCGGTGATCTCGGCCGCCGTTCTGCCGGTGTTGAAACGAGGCGGAGTACGGGTGCTCATGACCTTGCACAACTACCGACTGGTCTGTCCCACCGGACTTTTTTATACGCGGGGCGAGCTTTGCGAGCGGTGCGGATTCGCGTTCGGGCGGGAGTGGAACTGCTTCGCGCGGCAGTGCGAAGGTTCGGCGGCGGGGAGTTTCGGGTATGCGTTACGGGGGTGGTGGAGCCGCGTGCGAGGCTATTTTTCGGAGAGTGTGGATCGTTTCCTCGCCCTGTCGGATTTTCAACGCGACGTGGTGAACCGTTATACGGGGATTCCGCTCGAACGGTTCGCCGTGGTGCCGAACGCGATTGACCCGGAAGCGATGCCGGAGCCGTCGACCGACGTCCGGTTGATAGGTCGCTGCTATGTCGCGTATGCCGGCCGGCTGAGTCGCGAAAAAGGGATCGACCTGCTGTTCGAAACCGCCCGGCGGCTGCCCGAGTTGGAGTTTCGCGTGGCGGGCGAGGCGGCCGAGGGATTTGTGCTGCCGGACGTGCCGCCCAATGTGCGGTTGCTGGGGAGGCTGGACCGACAGGGGGTGGCCGATCTCTATGCAGGGGCCTTGGCGGCGATCGTAACGAGCCGATGGTACGAAGGATTTCCGCTGACGGTGGTCGAGGCGATGTACTACGGCGCGCCGGTGGCGGTGCCGGAGTTGGCCGGAATGCCCGAGATCGTCGACCGGGGGCGGTGCGGAGCGGTCTATGCGCCGGGGTCGGCAACGGCCTTGGCCGAGGTGTTGACGCGATGGGCAGCCGATCCGGCGGGGGCGGCGGCGATCGGACAACGAGGGCGCGAACGGGTTTTGAGCCGCTATGATCCGGAGACCTACTATCGGACCTTGTTCGAGAATGCGAGCGGGGATTTGAAATAAGAAAACATCATGCAAATCCGATTTATTTTTTCGATGCTGCTGGCTCTGTTTTCGGTAGAAAGGGGGTGTCGGGATGCGGTGGTGGACGAAAACGGGGAAACGGTTATAAACCAGGGAAATATGAAAAAACGGGAAAGATGGCGTCCGGACGAGAATTACGAGGGTTGGTTCGTGTGGTACGTCGGTCGAACGGCCGATGGAACGGCGGTTTACGGCTCTCTGCGGCCCGACGCTCCGATGCGGAAAGAGGCGATCGGCGTTTTGCTGTGGAAAGAGGGGCGGATCACGGAGTTTCGGGGAGCCCAGGTCCGCGAGGTGCTCGATGGGTTGGTGGAACGGGTCGAGATTCCGACCGCGGTTCAGGCAGCGGCCGATCGGTATATCGGCGGTGGTTTCCAGCCGCTCGACCACCTCGGATGCACATCGAACGGGGCTGAAGTCTATATCGTCAAGACGCCCGAAGGGTCGGCGACCGGTTTGCCGACACTCTTTACCTGGCTCAACGGTCGAGTGGAAATGGTCTCCGGCACAGAGGCCTTGGAGCTGCTCGGGACGCTGGTTGCAGACTGATCGCCCGCTCTCCTTACTTACAGCCACGTCGCCTCGACCGGCCTCTTGTCCATGTAGTTCGGAAACCGGAACGCCGGTATCCCGATCGCCATCCCCGCCTGGATCCGTCGTCCTTTGTCGAGCCCCAGCAGCTCGGCGAACCGTCCTTTCCGATCCTGGCCGACGGCCGAGCAGACAAAACCCGTGTAGAACTGCGACACCCCCAGACTCTCGGCCATCAACGACCCGTTCTGATAGGCCAGATCAGCATCCGTCTTTCCGAACCGCGCCCCGGCGGGCGTATGAATAAACAGCACGGCGGTCGCTCCGCGCAGGATGAGGTCCTCGCCTTGTTCACGCCACGCGGCCACCAGTCGATGAAAATTCGGCAGGTAACGGTATACCTGCGGCACGATCCGCCGCAACACCGGCCGCAAAATCGGATTCTCCAGCTTCCGGACCACGCCGTCGAACGTATCGATCGTCAGTTCGATCAACCGTTTCAGGCGCTCCGGATCGGTTACCCACGTAAACCCGACCTCTTGTCCGTTGCTGGCGGTCGGCGCGCGGTGAGCCGCTTCCAGAATCCGCTCCATCGCCTCGCGCGGCACGGGTGTCCGGGAGAAAGCCCGATTCGACCGTCTCGCCCGGCAAAGCGCCATCACCTGTTCCGGCGTCGGTAATCCCGCCCGGTCGATCGGGTGGATCGTCTCGGCCGGAAACTTCGCATGAACCACCGCTCCGGCCGGACAAACCGCCGCGCAATGACCGCACTCGATGCAGCTCGATACGTTTTGCACACCGACCGCGCCGCGTTCGCCGGCCTCCTGGGTGAAAATGTGCGCCGGACAAACCGCTACGCAATGTCCGCAACGGATACAACGGCTCTCTTCAATACGAATCATGACTTCCATAAAACGCCTAAATATTATCCCCCGAAAAACAAAGATACAATTCTATTTATTTGCTGGTACAATCATCGGCTGCTGTATGGAATCGTTCTTTCTTTTTACAAGGAAAGGACGTACCCTCCAGCAGATAAAGAACGGACGAGATATATAGATTGATCGGATTTAATGTAGGTTCAACAGGAAGTGCAGCGTATCTATGCCATCGGCATAATCCGTCCAGGTAGGACGTTGCGTACGTCCCAGCGGCACACGGCGAGGAAATTCCGGCGGCACAGCCCCGGCGGCGCACTGCAGTTTCGATTCGTGCCGTTCGAGCCACTCCGCCAGCTGTTGCGGCAAATCGTACTCCGACCACCAGACTTCGGCGATTCTCGGTGCTCGGGGTGCGACCTCCAACGGAACCCGACGCAGAACGAAATAGCCGCCGTCCTCCCACTCCGCCCCCTCCATAGCCGCCATCGCGCGGGCGTAGCGGCAGCATTCGACAAACTTTTGCGGCATCTCCGACCGTCCGAACGGCAGCACGCCACCCAACCGTTCGGCCAACTCCCTCGCCCCGTACCCGCGCGGAACGAAAAGTCGCGACACGCTCCGGCATCCGAGTCCCCAATAGAGAAACATATCTTCGGCCAAGCCCCGTAACGCCTCGTCGGACTCAGTTCCGTCCAGCACGGCGACACTCTGGCGACTCCCCCGCAACAGCGCAGGGATGCCGGCGAACACTCGTTCAAAATGGTCGCGCGCCGCATCTCCGCCGGTGGCAATCACTCCGATAAGCCCTTCGGGGCGCAACTCATCGACGATCTCGACCGCTGCTCCCTCCTCCTGCAACACCCGCACCGCATACTCCATCAACACCCGATCCTTCGACGAAGGTTTCACCACGGCCGTATGTCCGACCGCCACCACGGCCGCCAAATCAGCCAATCCGACCAACGGCAGATTCCCGGCCATCACGATCCCGATCCGACCCGAACGCCACCTCTCTGGCCGTTCATAGGCCGCCAACCAACACTCCAACCGCTCCCTTGCCAACATCTCTTCCCGCAACGCCGCCGCGGCACGTTCCACCTGCCCCTCCGTAAACCACTCATTCTCGACTCCGGCTGCCCGAACGACCCTCCCCCACTCCTCTCCCTCGAACCGAAGCCCCAAACCTACCAACATATCTATTGCCCTTTTTTCCATCTTTTTTCTTTACTTTTATCTGTTCGTTTTTCTTGCAACTCGTGTTTGGCTACTGTATGGAACTGTTCTCTTTGTGAACAAAGAGAACCAGAAAAACTTTCGGGAATGCTACGCATTCCATGACCGTTCTTAGTGAATAGCTTTGGATTTACTTTTGGGCTGAGGTAATGGTGCGCTAAGTGATTGACTCGCAATAAAGCGCGCCATTACTCCCAGCCCAAAGACAAGTCCTCAAGGCTCTTGACTACGGCAGCCCATGCGATACGCAGTATCGCCGGAAGTTTCTTTGGTACTTTCTGTTCACAGAAAGTACGATACCCGCACGTAGCTAAAGAACGATCGCAGAAAAACGAACGGATAAAAATAAAGAAAAGCGATGAAATATTTAGGATTGATCCCGGCGCGATACGGATCGAGTCGATTCCCGGGCAAGCCGTTGGCCGAAATCCACGGCAAGAGTATGATTCAGCGTGTTTACGAGCGCAGCGCGA
Source organism: Rikenella sp. (assembly GCA_029054535.1). Lineage (GTDB taxonomy): Bacteria > Bacteroidota > Bacteroidia > Bacteroidales > Rikenellaceae > Rikenella. Next base: position 4,585 of record JAIDFC010000015.1, read on the forward strand.
GCGTCTTCGGCGAGGCGTGTTACGTGGCGACCGACGACGAGCGGATAGCCGAGGCCGTGCGAGGTTTCGGCGGGCGCGTCGTGATGACCTCCACGGCACATCGGTCCGGAACCGACCGGTGTGCCGAGGCGCTCGACACGATCGAACGGGAGAGCGGCCAACGGTTCGACGTCGTGGTGAACATACAGGGCGACGAGCCGTTTATCGCTCCGCGACAGTTGGAGCAGGTCCGCGGCTGTTTCGACGACCCGCAGACGCAGATCGCCACCCTCGTGAAGCCGTTCGGGGCGGACGAAGACATTTTCAACGAGAACTCGCCGAAAGTGGTACTTTCGATCTCGGGCGAGGCCCTGTATTTCAGCCGGAGCGTCGTTCCGTTCCTGCGCGGGGCGGCACGCGAGGAGTGGCAGGGGCGACACACCTATTATAAGCACATCGGCCTTTACGCCTACCGGAGCGAGGTATTGCGGGCCGTAACGCGACTTCCGCAATCTCCGTTGGAGCTGGCCGAATCGCTGGAACAACTGCGGTGGCTCGAAAACGGCTATCGGATTCGGGTGGCCGTTACCGACCTCGAAAGCCACGCCATCGACACCCCGGAAGACCTGCAACGGATCCTGGACCTGTTCGCCGAGGAACTGGCCTGAAAGATTTTTCGGCCCTCGATTTGCATTCACCGAAAAAGTGTTTAACTTTGGGACGTTGTTTTCTGCCGCCACTCGACAGACGGCATTCAATTAGGAAGCACACATTCCAAGCACTTTAACGGACCTGCGCGACGCTTTTTTTCTTGGGAAAGCGTCGATTTTCGCTCGACACAACGAACTTGTCCGAGAAGATCGTACCTTATTTATTTCTCTATATAGAATGCACGATAAAGAGACACTGGAACGCCTGCCTTTGAGCGAGTTGCGTTCGTTGGCCGAGACCGCCGGCGTGGTGAGCGGCAGTCGGTATGTGAAGAAGCAGGAGCTGGTCGAGCGACTGCTGGAGGCTCCGGCCGACGACAACCGGCACGATCCGCAACAGACGAGCGGTGGACGGCGGCGGCGACGGCGGATGCCTGGGGGCGGCGAACCGTCGACCGGCCATCAAACACCGCAAAACAACGCACCGTTCGCAACGGCTCGGCCGGAGGCGCAACAGCCGGCGATGGCAGGAGGCTTGTTCGACGAAGGGGCGACGACTTACCAGAATACTTATAACGCCAGTCCGGAGAAGAACGCCGACCGGTACCAGAATGCCGGAAACGGCGGGGGGAGATATGGCGGGGGGCGGAACCGGCAAAATTCGGCTCAGAATGCCGGTCAACAACCCGCTGCGGGTTCTGTGCCACAGACGCCGCAGGCGGCACAGCACCCGCAGCAACAGCCGCGGAAAATCGACCACCAGAACGATTTCCTGGGGGTCATCAACTGCGAAGGGGCTTTGGAGGTAATGCCGGACGGGTACGGGTTCCTGCGGTCGGCGGACTACAACTACCTCAACTCGCCGGACGACGTCTACGTCTCGCCGGCGCAGATCAAAAGCTACGGCCTGAAACAGGGCGACACGGTCAAGGGAATCATCAAACCGCCGAGAGAGGGCGAAAAATACTTCCCGCTGGTCAAAGTGGTCGAAGTCAACGGGTTGCCGCCGGAGATGGTGCGCGACCGAATCCAGTTCGAGTTCCTCACGCCACTCTTTCCGGAAACCAAGTTCAACATTACGGACAAGGGACACAACAACCTCTCCACTCGAGTGGTGGACCTTTTCGCACCGATCGGAAAGGGGCAGCGGGCGTTGATCGTGGCGCAGCCGAAGACCGGTAAGACGGTACTGCTCAAGGCGATTGCGAATGCCGTGGCGGACAACCATCCGGAGGCTTATATCATCATGCTGCTGATCGACGAGCGGCCGGAAGAGGTTACGGACATGGCGCGGAGCGTCAAGGCGGAGGTGATCGCCTCGACCTTCGACGAACAGGCCTCGCGGCATGTGAAAGTGGCCGAAATGGTGCTCGAAAAGGCGAAACGGATGGTCGAATGCGGACACGACGTGGTGATCTTCCTCGACTCCATTACGCGGCTGGCGCGGGCGTACAACACCGTGCAACCGGCTTCGGGCAAGGTGCTCTCGGGGGGGGTGGATGCCAATGCGCTCCACAAACCGAAACGCTTCTTCGGGGCGGCCCGGAATACCGAGGAGCGCGGATCGCTGACAATTATTGCGACGGCGCTGATCGACACGGGGTCGAAGATGGACGAAGTGATCTTCGAAGAGTTCAAGGGGACCGGGAACATGGAGCTGCAACTCGATCGGAAGCTCTCCAATAAGCGGATCTACCCGGCGGTGGACATCACCGCTTCGTCGACCCGGCGCGACGACTTGCTGATGGATCGGGATACGCTGCAGAAGATCTGGATCCTGCGCCGGCATTTGACCGATATGAACTCCGTGGAGGCGATGGAGCTGGTCAAGAAGCAGATGGAGGGGACCGTTTGGAACAAAGAGTTCCTGGCGACGATGAACAACTAGATCTTATTAGACTT
>JAIDFC010000150.1 GCA_029054535.1 Rikenella sp.
GTTATAATACTTTCCGTTGGCTCAGGACTACAACAGTCGCGGGGAGGACATGAATCGCGAGAATTCCATGCGTTTCGGGGTGGCCAACTCGCGTCTGAGCGTCTCGGCCATCGCGCCGAACGTCCTCGGCGGCGAGGCCGGGGCCTACGTCGAGACCGACTTCATGGGTTCGGGGAGTAACGTCGGCATGCTGCGACTGAGACACGCCTACATGAGCCTCGCCTGGAAGCGGAGCCGGCTTTTGATTGGTCAGACGAACAACCTCTCGGTGCCGGAGGAGGTCTTCCCGAACACAGTGGCTCACGGCGCCGGGACGCCGCTCAATCCGTTGTCGCGGATCCCGCAGATCCGCTTCTCGCAGCAGTTCGGCGAACAGGTACGGCTCACGGCGGCCGTCGGAATGTATGCCGGCAACGAGGGGGAGGCACAAGCCTATGGATTGGTGCCGGATTTCGCTCTGCGACTCTCGGTGGGCGGGGCCACGATGATCAGCTTCAGCGGAGCGGTCAAATCGATCCGCCCGCGAAACCTCACCGCCGACTCGACCCGGACCACTCGACGGATGGCGGCTTTCAACGCTTCGGTCTTCGGCCTCCACACCTTCGGCGGAGGACACAAACTGACCGCATTCTTCATGTGGGGTCAAGACCTCTCGACACTCAACATGCTGGGCGGCTACGGGCCGCGGTTGCGGGACGTCGAGGCCGGAGAGAGCGACTACGGATACACGGCTACGCAGACGATCGCCACATGGCTCGGCTTCGAAACCAAAATCATGCGCGGGTGGCAACCGGGACTGCTGGTCGGATGGACCAAGAACCTCGGCTCGGGCAAACCGATCGACCTGGCCCTGGCCTCGATCCCGGACAAGGGGATCGACTGGTACTTCCGACTCTCGCCACGAATCTGGTACCACTACAAACCGCTCTCTTTCGGCCTCGAGTATATGTACAGTCTGGCATCCTGGGGACGGGTCTTCGACGACCGGTACCGACCCACTCAACGATATCGAAATTCTCAAAATCACCGGATGACGCTCCTCGCACGCTTCAAATTCTGATTTATCGATATCTTCTTTGTTGATATCTTCGGCTCTTTGGAACTGTTCTTTCGGATTCGGCCTCTTTGAGTCGCACGGATCGCCGCCCCCCCCGCGGCGCACCCTTCGGGTGTTTTACTGGCAGCCTCTACCCTAAGTACCGCCCTTGCCGGTGGCGACCCGACCCTGTTCAAAGAAAACCGCGCCCGCAGGGCGCGCGGGCCAGCCGCCGCCCATCGGCTGGCATCGCAACTCGACGGGGCTCGTTGCGTTTCCGCCGGGCGTCCGGCCCGAAAACAACCTCGAAACATCCTCTGCGCGTCGCCCCCGGGAATTTCATAAAGATTTCGCCAAGAGCGAAACTTTTGAAATTCCCCTCTTAGGCGGGCGGGCGACGGTGCCGCTCGGCACGCGAAAATTGGAGTTTGCTCGGCAAACCACCGCTGGCGGCAACCCCAAAAATAGTCTGGCTCCGCGCACCAGACGATATCATTCGGAGTCGCCATAAACCGCGACCTCTGGTCGCGCGGGCCGAACGCCTCCCACTCGGGAGGCCCGCAATTATGCCGCTTACGCGTCAAAGATTGCGACCGCTCCCGGGCGTTCGACCCAAATATTCTTCGCGCGTCGCCCGCGGGAATTTCATCTCGATTTTGCACTCGCAAAACGAGCGAAATTCCTCCTTAAGCGGGCGGGCGACTGTTCTTTATTTGTCCGCGCGCCTGCGAAATTCATCCGTTTCAATTTACATTGAAACGGCGTATTTCGCTACTTAGGCGAGGCGCGCGGGGGACACGCAGAAACAACCCCAAACAAAGGCGCGCGCCGTGGCGCGAATGCGTCAGCCGCGCGGCCCCGCGTGCCCGCGGTAGGCGGGCGGCCTGCATATCGCTTAAACCCGCGCTGAAAACCCCGCCCGGCGGCGATGCTGCGACCGTTCTAAAGAACAGACCCAAGTCCAAAACAGGATATAAAAACAAAAATCATAACATAATAATATGTTGGCACTGAGTTTATATGGCGGGGTCGAGGTCGGTCTTGACGAAGCAGGTCGAGGGCCGTTGGCCGGATCGGTTTTTGCGGGTGCCGTGTTGTTGCCGACGGACTTCGACGACGAGCGGCTCGACGATTCCAAAAAGATGAAAGAGGCCGACCGGTATGCGCTGCGGGAGGTGATCGAGCGCGAAGCGGTGGCTTGGGGCGTAGGCGAGGTCTCGGCGGCGGAGATCGACGAGATCAACATCCTGAACGCCTCGTTCCGAGCGATGCGCCGGGCCTTTGCGCAGCTTCAGGAACGTCTGCCCGAAGGCATCGAGGTAGAGCGGCTGTTGGTGGACGGAAACCGGTTCCGCCCGGGGCGATTGCTCGTGCCGTACGAGTGCGTGGTGAAGGGCGACGCGAAACTGGCGCCGATCGCAGCGGCTTCGGTGCTGGCAAAAACCTACCGGGACGACTATATGCTTCGTCTGCACGAGGAGTTTCCGGAGTACGGCTGGGATCGCAACAAGGGCTATCCGACGGCGGCCCACTGCGAGGCGGTGGCGCGCTACGGTCTCTCGCCCTACCACCGGCGGACGTTCTGCGGCCGGTTTCTCGACCTGTTCTCGGGGGCGGAAGGGACAACCGAGAAGGACTGAAACAGACTTCGGGGTGGTTTCGTTGTTTCAAAAAACGACGAAACCACCCCGAAGCACAAAGTCCGCTCACATGGAGCCGCTTATTATCGCCCCTCCGAAGCCGTCCCCAACAACCGGGCCACATATTTCCCGATGATGTCGAACTCCAGATTCACCCGTGTCCCCGGCTCGATCCGATGGAAATTGGTGTGCTCGTGGGTGTACGGAATGATCGCCACCTGAAACGACCCCTCGCGCGAGTTCACCACCGTCAGGCTCACGCCGTTCACCGCCACCGAGCCTTTCTCGACGGTTACATACCCGGACTTCCGAAGCCGTTCCGGAGCCTCGTAAGTGAACGTGTAGTACCAGCTCCCGTCGGCAAACTCCACCGACTCGCAAACGGCTGTCGTATCGACGTGCCCCTGCACGATATGCCCGTCCAACAGTCCGTCCATCCGCATGCTCCGCTCCAGGTTCACCAAATCCCCCTCGCGCAACCCGCCGAGGTTGCTCTTCTCCAGCGTCTCCCGAATCGCCGTTACGGTGTAAATCCCAGCCGACGCATCGACCGAAACGACGGTCAAACAAACCCCGTTATGAGCCACGCTCTGATCCACGTGCAACTCTCCGGCTATCTCAGACTCCAATGTCAAATGCAGATTCTCGCCCTCTCGCTCCAACCCGACTACGCTTCCTACGGTCTGTATTATCCCTGAAAACATATTCCTCACTATTTTTTAATTGTTCTTTTTTTCTGTAACCGGTCGTTAGCTACGTGCTGGTACTGTTCTTTTTGTGAACAAAAAGAACCAAAAAAACTTTCGGGAATGCTGCGCATTCCATGGGCCGGAGCATTAGATTGCGGAGCCTAAGGCGTAGCGTAGCTAGTTAAAAGTTTTTGGTGCCGCTTTTTACAAAAAGCGGCAGTTCTGTACAGTAGCCAAACACGGATTGCAAAAAAGAGAACGATTTAGAGATTAGCGAATTTTTGAGCGATCGTGTCGGGTACTGCAGCGCGGTTGACCATGATGTTGAGCGTTTTGTAGCGCACGAACGGTTCCGAAGCGTAGAAGAAGCCCTTGTATTTGCCCCGCTCACCCCACGAGTTTTTGACCTTGTAGAATTTGTTGCCCCACTGGTCGTGTGCCGTCCCGACGATGACCATGCCGTGGTCGTCGGTGGTTTCGTAGTTGTCGAAAGCCTCCTGGCGCATCGCCTGGGTGATGGTTTTTTCGGGCATCGGTCCGGTGATTTTTCGGGCCATGCGATCGAGTTGCTCTTTGGTGAGTCCCGTCCAGTGGGCCATGTCCGAACCGGCGACCTCTTCGGGTTTGTCGACCGGAACGATCGCAAATCCTTCGTTGTAGCGGAATCCTTTTTCGCTCACGTCGGCCGACCAGTTCACCGCATAGCCCTGTGCCAATGCCGTGTCGATGATCGCCATCAAGTCGTCCACCGGCACATTGGCCGCCGGTTCCCAAGCCCAGTTGTCCGGCACTTCGACCGCGAACCGGGTGTAGAACGGGTGGTGGGTGAACGAGGTAAACGATACGAAGTCGTCGGCTCGCAAGCCCATCGCTTCGGCGAACGACGCCGGCGTGTATTCCTTGCCCTTATAGATGAATTTCTCGGGACATTTGCCCAGATAGGCGTCCAGAATGCCGTTCAACCCATCTTGCCACACCGGCGACAAGGTCCGGTTCGGCGCCTGGATCACGGCTTTCATATACCCGGCCAGCACTGCATCCAGTTCGCCGTGTCGATGCACGCTGTCCCGACTGTACCGCAACCCTTCGTAAGCCTCCTGCGGCACGATGCCGTGGTTCCGGAGGATGGTCAGCACGTCGTGCGTGTTGGCCCCGGCCGAAAAGCTGTTCGCTCCGTGCAACCGGGCGTATTTGATCGCTTTATCCAGGTAGGTGTGCCGCACGATCCACATCTCCGACAGATTCAGGGTGTCTTTCCCCTGTCGCAGCGCTTCGCTCTCCAGCAGCCCGGTCCCGGCGAAGCTCCAGCAGGTCCCCGAGCTGCTCTGGTTGTCGATCGGCGTTACCGGGACGACATGCACGTCGGTAAATACGTACGCCGTATCTGCGTTTTTCTGCGTTTTCTGTTTCTTGGCTTTCGGCGCGGCGGAGGCGGAAAAAGCGGTCATCGCCAGCGCTGCCGTACAAACGGTGAGAATGGATTTCATGAATGAATGATTGTTTGTATGAGTTTGGTTATTCGAAATAGCTGTTCACGGTAAATCCCCCGGCCTTGAGGTAAGCATCTCGTTTGAAGAGTTTCACGTCGCTGCGCACCATCTCGGCCACCAGAGCCGGCAGGTCGTACTGCGGTTTCCATCCCAGCACGGTCCGTGCTTTGGTCGAGTCGCCGATCAAGGCTTCGACTTCCGTCGGCCGGAAGTAGCGCGGATCGACGCTCGCCACCCGACTCCCGACCCGCTTCCGGATAGCCGACAGATATTCTTCGCCCACGATCTCTGCAAATCGGACTCCGTCCACCGCCGCGATGCAAGCCTGTTCGTCGATCCCCGCGCCTCGGAACTCGACCGAGATCCCCAACTCGGCAAAGGCCATCCGCAGAAAATCTCGGATCGAGGTCGTTACCCCGGTCGCAATCACATAGTCGTCCGGCCGCGACTGCTGTAAAATCAGCCACATCGCCTCTACGTAGTCTTTCGCATGCCCCCAGTCGCGCGTGGCGCTCATGTTCCCCAGATAGGTCTGCTCCTGCATCCCGAGCGCAATCCGGGCTGCAGCCCGCGTAATCTTCCGTGTAACGAAGGTCTCGCCCCGCACCGGACTCTCGTGGTTGAACAGAATCCCGTTGCTGGCGTGCATCCCGTAGGCTTCGCGGTAGTTGACGGTGATCCAATAGGCGTACAACTTGGCGCAGGCATACGGAGACCGCGGGTAAAACGGCGTCTGTTCGCTCTGCGGCACGCTCTGCACCAGCCCGTAAAGTTCCGAAGTCGATGCCTGATAGATCCGGGTCCGTTCCGTCAGCCCCAGCATCCGAACGGCTTCCAACAGCCGCAAAGTTCCGATCCCGTCGGCATTGGCGGCATATTCCGGGGTGTCGAAACTGACTTTCACATGGCTCATGGCGGCGAGATTATAAATCTCGTCGGGCTGAACCTCCTGAATGATTTTCGTGAGGTTCAGCGAGTCGGTCATATCCCCGTAGTGCAGCACGAGCCGCTGTCCGTCGACATGCGGATCCTCGTACAGATGGTCGATCCGCTCGGTGTTGAACGACGAAGCACGACGTTTGATCCCGTGCACGACGTATCCTTTCCGGAGCAGAAACTCGGCCAGGTAGGCGCCGTCCTGACCGGTGATTCCGGTGATTAAGGCTCTCTTCGACATAGCTCTTTGGGAGATTTCTCTGTTGATTGGCAAAGATACTGTAATTATGCGGGAATTTAAGTCGAAAAACCGAAGAGGTCTCTTTCGTTCTTATTTTTGGAGGAGAGGCTTTTCGGGATGTTCGTTGCCGCACCGCCCGCCGGGTATTTTATCCGACTTTCTCGCTCGGCAGATCGCGGCGGGCAGTTTATCAACCTTTAGTATATTCTTGTCTACGTACCTGCGGAATCCATTCGGACGAGAAAACCTTTAGCACGGCGGGGCGGGCAATACTGTGTTTGCGATGACATGCTCGGAAAACCACGTGTAATAAGCCGTCATCGCTGCTGTTCAGAACCCGTGAGACCCGACTTGGAAGCGGTTAGAATTTGAACCCGATCGAGAGGATGAGGTTGTGGTTCTTTTCTCGCGGATAGATCGTACCGTCTGTCGCCACGTGGTATCCGTCGGAAGCCGTATAGTCGAACGGTTTGTAGGGCATCTGCCGCGAGGTCCCGTAGACGTAGGCCAGGTCGATGTTCACGATGTGGTTCCGATATCCGATCCCGCCCGACCATTGCTGGTATTCGCCGTAGCGTTTGAAGGCGTTGTCGCGGTAGGGCGAGGCGCTGTAGCCGTACCCGGCGCGCAGAAACAACGACCTGATCGGCTGAAACTCGACCCCGGCCCGAACGATGTTCGTCGGGGCATACCGTTGGCTGATCCCCGGCGTGGTTTCGGTCCCCTGGTTGATGTCCTGGTATCCGTCCGAGGTGTATTTCATGTTCTGATACCAAACGCGTTCGTAATCCAGGCTGACGATCCCGACGCTCCCGATCGTGGCCGACACGCCGGCCAGCAGGCGCGACGGCGTCCGCATGTTATACTCGTCGCGCAGGATCGGCGTGTCGCTGAAGCCGTATTCGTACCCTTCGATCGGCTGGGTATAGAAAACCGTCATCGCCCCGTCGTACTCTTCGCTCATGTTGATCCAGGTGGGGGAGTGGTAGGCTACCCCGATCCGCAGCCACGGAACCGGACGAACCGTTGCTCCGATCTTCAGATTGATCCCTGCGCCGCTCATCCGCAGGTTTTGGTCGTAGAACAGGCTGTGTAGCCCCGCGTTTGTCGAGGTGGTGGCCTCCGAGTAGGTGTCGTAGCGGTTGTAGTAGATGTCCTGAATGCCGAGGGTCGCACCGATATACAGGATGTCTTTCAGGTTGTATCCGCCGCTGATGGTATATTCGTTGATGGCGCCGTTCGACCGACGGTACCACTCGGGATAGAGTAGGGTACCGTTTTGCAGCATGTTGGACATCGTGTAGCTCTGCGGATCGCTTCCCTCCACCGGATCGAACAGGCCGGCCTGGTAGCCCATGATCGCTCCCCAGTCGGCCGGCGGATAGTTGTAGAAGGCTTGATAGATGTCTCGGTCGGGTGCGCCGATGCTGGCGGTCGAGGCTCCGTAGAGCTGTTCGACGAACATATCGCCGATGGAGAATTTCTCGCCGTATCCGATCGCCCGACTCCGGCTGTTGAAATCGGCCAGGCGGTTCATGCCGAACCCGATGGCGAAGTTGTTGCCGGCATAGACGATCGAAAAGTTTCCGATGTTGGCTTTGGTGTTTCCGAGGCGGTTCGAGACGTTGCCGCCGGGGCCGCTGTAATCGGCTCTATTGCCGGAGATCCGCAGTCCGGGACTGACGCTCACTTCGCCGGACTTGTACATGGCGATCCCGGCCGGGTTGATGCTCATCGTGGCGGCGTCGGCACCCAGCGAGGTGAAGGCGCTGCCCATCCCGGCCGAACGGGCGGTTGACAATCCGAAGTTCTGCCGCGAGAACAGAAGTAGTTCTTCAGAGCTTTGTCCGCGAGTGGTCTCTGTGGCGAGGGCGATAACGCAGGCGGCTGCCGCGAGCGTTGCGGGTATCGATGTTCGTTTCATAATCGGTTTTTTGTTTTTGGGCGGGTGTCCATTCGGGAGGTTGCTTGGTTTGTGTCTGTCGGCGTGTCCGCGGCCCGGCTCCGGTCCGCGTGCCCGCGGTGGGCAGTAGGCCGTGTCTGCTTCAAATAGCGACAACGGCGGGTACGACTGATCGTCAACGATTCCTTACGGGGAGTGGTAATACCCTTCACTTCAACCGCGATCGCAGATCGCGCGGTCCGTCGCCACCCCCCAGCGACGGCCGCAACTTCTCGCGGTGCTCGATTGCGCCCGCGCTGGCGCCGAACCGAGGTCGGCAGCTTTGGTCGCATTTTTTTACACCCTTTCTTCCAAATAAACGCGACCTCCGGTCGCGCGGGCCAGCCGCTCCTCCACGGCTGGCGCCGGTGCCGCTCGGCACGCGAAAGCTGGAGTTTGCTTCGAAAAGCTTCGCCGAGCGGGCGGCTGGGGTTTACTCTGCAAACCTCCGCTCGTGGCGAACGTTTTCCTGAACTCAACAACCGCGCCGCAGGCGCGCGGATCGCCGCCATCCCACGCGGCGGGACGCAACTTCTCGCAAGGCTCGATTGCGCCCTTGCTGGCGGCAATCCGGTGCCGCTGCAAAATTCACCGCCGCCGTCAACTGCAGGAATCTTCTGAGATCTCCCTATGTCGGGCCGGAGCCACCCCAGGCGGAGGCCTGCAATATTCGCTTCGCTCATTTGCACCTCCGCTGGCTTCGGCCCTTTTTAATTCCAAAACAGCTTTGGCCGCGCGCCCTGCGAAATCCATCCGTTTCAACTCTCCGTTGAAACGGCGTATTTCGCTCTTAAGGCGCGGCGCGCGGATTTCTCTTTGAAAACCGTGTCGGACTGCGCTCCCGCGCGGGGCCGCGTGCCCGCGATGGGCGAGCGATGCTACGCATCGCTATACTATTCTAAAAACAGGTTCTGGCCGCGCGCCTGGGGAAATCATTCCCGATAAACTCCCATTTATCGGTTTGATTTCCCTCTTTAGGCGTGGCGCGCGGGGCTTTATCTTAGAGAAACCGTATCTGACTGGCCTCGGGCCGGGCGGACTCCGCCATAAGGCCGAGAGAACCCAAAATAAAACGCCCTGTGGGCGCGTCGCCCGCGGGAATTTCATAAAGATTTCGCCAAGAGCGAAACTTTTGAAATTCCTACTTAGGCGGGCGGGCGACGGAAAACCGTGTCCGACTGCCCTCAGGCCGCGCGGCCCCGCGTGCCCGCGGTGGGCAATAGGCTGCCGTAGTCAAAAGCACAGAAAGCCCAACAAAAGATGCTGCGTATCGCTATACTGTTCTAATAAGAACAAAGAACAATCTTTATCTCCCACACCTGCGAAATCCACCCGTAGTAGGGCGAAATCAAAGTCTCCGGCAGGCGTGGTTTGCAGAGAACTCGATCCGAAACGTTTACCGTCGCCGATACCCGCCCCCCACGGAACCC
>JAIDFC010000151.1 GCA_029054535.1 Rikenella sp.
AGGCCGGGCAGGCCCCGCGTGCCCGCGGTGGGCAATAGGCTGCCGGAGTCAAAACACTTCGCAAAAACCCAACAAAAACCGCTGGGCGAGCGATACTACGCATCGCTATAACCGGCTTCGCTGAAACCCAAGCAAAAGCCCCAACGCCCCCCCCACAGCCCAACTACTACCTGTGCGGCTGGTTGTTCAGGCCGTAGATCTTGGAGCTCCACGGCGAGTAAGCACGTGCCACCCGATTGATCGTAAGGACATGCGATTCGATATCGTGCAAGTCCTCTTCGTATCGCCTGAGGGCGATCGCAATCGCCGCAATCTCTTCGCCGTTGAGTTCGCGCACAGCTCCGGCAGCAGCCCCCCCGGTTACAGTCGTCGATTCGGCCGAAGACGAAGGCGCTGTTTTCCCCGCAGCGCCCGAGGTCGCCAGCCGCGTCATGGCCCGTCCCAGGTTTTTGAAGATCAGGTAGAGCAACACCAGCGCCGAGAAAACCACCGACATGGCCGTCAGCGCCATCACCACCCCCGACGGGTCGTGCTGCCGGAACTTCTCGGAAGCCAGCGGTTTTTCCACGATCTCATTGGCCTGCATAGGCGTAATTCCGTCCAGCGCCCCGAAAACCTGAAGTTCCGTCGTCGGATCCTCGGTCCAGCCGATCGAGACGTCGGGCAACTGAGCCGCCACATCGTACTCCACCGAGTCGATCACGTTCCGCCCCTGGTCCAGCAAGGCCAGATAGCCCGTCTCGTCCAGCACAAAGTTCGTATGGAACGTCCCCCGGTTCGACGTGCTGTCGGCAAAGAAGATCACATACCCCTGCGGCGGAATCAGCGTCCGGGCATCGTTCTTCGGAATGCGGTAAGTCCGCGAGGCATCCCCCCGCCGCACCGTCAGATAAGCCCCCCCGATATTCACATTCGAGTAACCCGTGTTATGCAGTTCGACCCACCCGACGTGATTTCCGTGGTCGTCGACATAGCTGGTGCGGTTGTCCACCAGCACCTCGTTGATCCGGACGTCCTTCAACCCCTGCGCATACCCCGCCGCACAGAGAGCGGCGAGGACAAGCGAAAATAATAGTCTCTTCATCATATCGCACAGAGGGTTTACAACGGAATATTGGAGTGTTTCTTCGGCGGGTTGACCACCTTCTTCGTAACCAGCGACTGCAGAGCGCGGATGATCCGGAAGCGGGTGTTCCGCGGCTCGATCACATCGTCGATATACCCATACTTCGCCGCCACATACGGATTGGCGAACTTAGTCCGGTACTCCTCTTCCTTCTCGGCCAGGAACTCGGCCCGTTTCGCGTCGTCCTCGATCGCTTTGGCCTCCTTGGCCATCAAAACCTCGACGGCGCCCTGCGCCCCCATCACGGCGATCTCGGCCGTCGGCCAAGCGTAGTTCAAGTCGCCCCGCAAGTGCTTCGACGACATCACGCAATATGCCCCGCCGTACGCCTTCCGCAGAATGACCGTAACCTTCGGCACGGTGGCCTCGCCGTAAGCGAACAAGAGCTTCGCCCCGTGGGTAATGATCCCGCCGTACTCCTGCGCGGTCCCCGGCAGGAACCCCGGCACATCCACCAGCGTAACGATCGGAATATTGAACGCGTCGCAGAAGCGCACGAACCGCGCCGCCTTCCGCGAAGCGTTGATATCCAACACCCCGGCATAGTATTTCGGCTGGTTGGCGATAATCCCGACGCTCTGCCCGTTGAACCGCGCGAAACCGGTTACGATATTCGGCGCGAAGGTCCGCTGCGACTCCAGAAACTCGCCGTTGTCGACGATGGCATGAATCACCTCCAGCACATCGTACGGCTTGTTCGGATTGTCCGGCACGATCTCGTTCAACGCGTCTTCGATCCGATCGATATCGTCCGTGCAGACCGCCAACGGAGCGTCCTCCAGATTATTCTGCGGCAGGTAGCTGAGCAGCTTCCGGATAATGGCCATCCCCTCTTCCTCGGTCTCGCTGACGAAGTGGGCCACGCCCGACTTGGTCGAGTGCATCGACGCCCCGCCGAGCTGTTCCTGGGTAACCTCCTCGCCGGTAACGGTCTTCACCACCTTCGGCCCCGTTACGAACATGTAACTGGTCCCCTTGTTCATGAGGATAAAGTCGGTCAAGGCCGGCGAGTACACCGCCCCCCCCGCGCACGGCCCCACGATGGCCGAGATCTGCGGAATGACCCCGCTGGCCATGATATTGCGCTGGAAAATCTCGGTATACCCGCTCAGCGCATTAACGGCCTCCTGAATCCGCGCCCCGCCCGAGTCGTTGATCCCGATCACCGGCGCCCCGTTCCGCATCGCCATGTCCATCACTTTGCAGATCTTGGCCGCAAAGGTCTCGGACAACGATCCGCCGAAAACGGTAAAGTCCTGGCTGAATACATACACCAACCGCCCGTCGATAGTCCCGTACCCGGTAACGACGCCGTCCCCGTAGTACGACTCTTTGTCGATCCCGAAGTTCGTACACCGGTGCGTAACGAACATGTCGAACTCCTCGAAACTCCCCTCGTCGAGCAACAGATCGATCCGCTCCCGAGCGGTCAACTTTCCTTTGGCGTGCTGCGAGTCGATCCGCTTCTGCCCTCCGCCCAGCTTCGCCTCCTCGCGCTTGGCAACTAATTCTTTGATTTTCTCCTGATTGACACTCATAAAAAAGTCTGTGTGGTTCGATTTCTAAAATTTAAATGTCGGTCCTCTTCTTGTTTGTTGACGTAGGGGATTTTTCCCAATTCGTCGCCAGCCGCTCCCCCCACGGCTGGCGACAGTGCCGCTCGGCACGCGAAAACTGGAGTTTGCTCTGCAAGCCACACTGGCGGCTCCCCGTTTCTGTTCTTAAAGAAACTGCGATCAGAGATCGCACGGGCCGAAGCCACCCCCGGCGGAGGGCCGCTTTCCTCGCAGGCTCGGGCGACCGCTCCGCTGGCTCCGGCCCGGAGGCAATTTCACAACAATCTTTGTCCGCGCGCCTGCGAAATCATTCTCGATAAACCAAGAGTTTATCGAGTGATTTCGCTCCTCTAGGCGTGCGCGCGGGCCGTGTCGGACTGGCCTCGGGCCGGCCGGGCCCCGCGTGCCCGCGGTGGGCAACTGGCTGCCGTAGTCAAGAACACTAAATTCCCAATAAAACCCGTCAGGCATCCGATGCTACGCATCGCCATAAATAGCCCCGCAAAAACCAGCCCTACTTTACTTCTCCGTCGGATTCTCGCACAGCTCCGTAAGCACCCCCTGCGTCGCCTTCGGATGCAGGAAAGCGATATTCAAGCCTTCGGCCCCCCGCCGCGGCGCCTTGTCGATGAGCTGCACCCCGTTGGCTTCGCACTCCGCCAGCGCAGCCGCCACCCCGTCCGCCACCGCGAACGCCAAGTGGTGAATCCCCTCGCCTCGTTTTTCGATAAACTTAGCCACTGCACTATCTTCGGAAGTCGGTTCGAGGAGTTCGATTTTCGTTTGACCGACCTTGAAGAATGCCGTGCGCACCTTCTGGTCCGCCACCTCCTCGATGTTGTAACACTTCAGCCCCAAGATCTTTTCATAGTAAGGGATCGCCTGGTCGAGGCTTTTCACCGCGATACCGAGGTGTTCGATGTGGGAAAGGTTCATGGTGTAATGAATTGGTTTTTTGAATGTTTGGATTCTACACAACGGTCCCCGAGGACCGGTAACGACAAAGTTAGGGTTTTGTTTCTGAAATAACAATCCGAGCGAGAAAGAAAAAATTGGACTATCTTTGTTCAGAATAACACTTTGTTCGTATCCTCGGTCCGTTTTTCCGCCCAGAACACGGATCGACCCGCCGAACACGAAGACCGCTATGAAAAAGATTTTGTATGCGTTGAGCGCGCTGTTCGTCTTGTGCAGCTGCTCGAAGGAAGAAGACGAAGAACGCCTGAACTACGATCCGGAGGCGTTGTACGGCTATTGGCGCGTTACGGAGATCCGGAACAACGGCACGTGGCACGCTTTCGAGCTGCCGCAGACCGGCAACCGGTTCCTGGACGTTACGACGCCGGAGGGCGAGGCGGAATTTCCGCGCACCGGCCTGACCTTCGGGTCGGACGGCGAGTACCGGATGCAGGGCGCACTCTGGACCACCTCCGTACCTCACACGTGGCAGGCGCAGCGGTTCGACGTGGCGATCTACGCGCCCGGCGAACGCACGCCGTTTCTGACTTACGAGGTCGTTTCGCTGTCGCCGAGCTACTGCCAGCTCGTGATGCGATACGGCAACAGCTCGTCGCTCGACCTCCGCTGCACCAAAGTTCAATAAACCTTCCCGCGCAGGACGACCTGCACGGGTTCGTCGTCCGTGGTCGGCACTGTAACGAACCGGAGCGTTTTGTAGAACGCCCCCCGGTCGGTCGGGGTCAGCACCACCGACACCCGTACACTGTCGCCCGGCATGATCGGCGACTTCGGCCAGACCGGTTTAGTGCAGGTACAGTCCGTGCGGACCTCTCGGATCACCAGCGGCCGATCCGAGACATTGACACAAGTGAGCTCGATCCGGTTTTTGGAGCGCAGCGGCACCTCGCCCAGCTGCACCGTCGCGGGACTCACCCGCAGCGGCGACCGGGCCGCGACTCCCCCGCCGCCCCACAGACAGCCTCCGAGAAACAGAATACAGAGTTTTTTCACTATCATACCCCCAAAATTAACGATTCTCCGACAACTTTCGCCCGAAAGAGCGAAAGATAATCCGTACTTTCGCTCCGGCAACAATTCCACAACAAGGCGGTGAACACCTCTCGTTCCGAAAATTTAAGCTATCTTTGCCCCGTCCGAGACGCCTGGTGCGCCCGGGCAGACATATCAGCTTAAACATGAGAAGTGTTTGAGTTTGTTCTCGTTGATGAATTCTGGTAAAATTCTTTGCGAAAAGAGAACGAGCCCAAAGCCCTTGCTCTATACCTCTATGGTATGGTGTGGGATTGTTGCTTGTTTTTATTTTCGCAGGTTTACCAGAGCCTCATCAACTGAAAACAAAGTCGCGATACCCACACTTCTTCTTTTCAATCCAGTGTTTACATCTCTCTGCTTCGGGGTATCGGGAAGAGGCTAAAAATCATTTTGTTATGAGAAAATTAATCGTTATGGTGGTAATGGCTATTACAGCCGCAAGTTGCAGTGAAGACAGTATTCCCACCATAAAACCGGAACAAGCAAAGATTAAAGGTGTGCTGGGAAGTTGTTACCAAGTTGTAGACAAAGAATATTCCATTGAAAACAACGGAATGTTCAATGTGTTATCTGTCGAAATACAACGAATTAGCGATAACTTACCCTTTACACCGCAATTAGCAGGAGGCTATGGGGATGATGACAAATCCTATAATGTTGGTTTTGGTATAGAAATGTTAGACAAAAAAGGGTCCGTTATTTCAACAAAACAAGCAACCGGAACAGGATTTTCCGGCCCATATTCTTCGGATGATGTTATTGCAATCATAAATCTTCTAAAAGACGAAACCGGAATTATTCGTTGGTCTGTCGATGACGAATCATTAAAGAAATTACACACATTTAGGATTACTTCTGCACTAAAAGAAAATTCGTTATTTGGCAGTTCAGAACAAACGACGAATGATAGAGCCGATGATGCGGCAGGAGATAATAATTCAAGCAAAGAATGGGATTCTGTTCTTGACGAATACGAAAAACTGGCAGATAAATACATCAGTCTTTACAAGAAAGCACAAAACGGAGACATATCGGCCATGACTGATTATGTTGGGGTACTGGAAAGTGCAGAAAAATTGCAAACCAAGTTAGAAAAGGCAAAATCCGACCTAACAACGGCACAAGCGTCTCGTTTGACAAAAATTATCTCTAAAATGGCCAATGCTGCATTGTAAGATTCTATATTATCGTAAACAAAAGCGGGAGCAAATTGCTCCCGCTTTTGTTTACGAACTCTTTTAAGAGGTGTAGCGGGCGGACTGCCTACCTCTGTAAACTTGGATCGTTCCGGCACAATTAATATCTTTGTCCCAATTCGATACTAATCCAAAAACAGAAATAACGATGAAAAAGATTTCACTTTTGGGCGCGCTGGCGGCCGTGGCCCTGACCTTTTCGTGTACGCGGGACCCGTACGCCGGGCTGGAACCGGGGCTGGCCGAAGACCTCCGGGCCAATATCGAAGCGGCGGACTCGTCGAACCGGGCTCAACTGCTCGACGCGCTGATCCGCGTGCCGAAAGATCAACACGAGGGGATGGCTTTCCTGATCGCTTACATGCCGGAGGGCGACCGCGACACGCTGACGGCCGATTTTCTGCTCGAAGAGGTGGGCTGGGCCTACAAAGCGCGCGAGACTTTTCCGTGGACCAAGGCCTTGCCGGACTCGGTGTTCTATAACGACGTACTGCCGTACGCTTCGATGAACGAACACCGCGAACCGTGGCGGGCGATGTTCTGGGAAAAGCTCTACCCGCTGGTGGACAGCATCACGGACGTGCGCGAGGCGATCGACACGATCAACAAGCAGCTCCAGTATTTGGTGAAGGTGGAGTACAACACCAAGCGGCGAAAACCGCACCAGTCGCCGGGCGAGTCGATGGAGATCGGGATGGCGTCGTGCAGCGGCCTCTCTATTTTGCTGACGGACGCGTTCCGGACGATGGGGATTCCGTCGCGGATCGCCGGCACGCCGCTGTGGGTATCCAAGGAGGGGAACCACAACTGGACCGAAGTCTGGATCGACGGCAAATGGTACTTCACGGAATACTACCCGTCGAAAGCACTGAACCACAGCTGGTTCCTCGAACGGGCGGGCAAGGCGGACAAGAGCGACCCGATCTTCTGGATGTACGCCACCTCGTGGCGGCCGACCGGGATCCACTTCCCGATGGTCTGGGCACGGAAAAACAAAAATGTACCGGGGGTCGATGTAACCGATTTCTACATCGATCTCTATAACGCCCAGATGGCCGAAGCCAAAAACGGCGCGCCGGTGGCGATTCGGGTCTTCAAGACCAAAGAGGGCGGGCGTAGCAGCGAGGACCGCGTAGCGAAAGACGTCCGCGTGGTGGATGCTGCCGGAAAAATGGTGGCGGCGGGAAAAACGGCGGGGCCGACGGCCGATATGAACGACTACCTGACGCTCTACCTGCCGTTCGGCCAGTCGCTCCAGGCGGAGTTCACGGATGCCGACGGGGCGGTACACAGCACCGCGTTCTCGACGCCCAAACAGGCCGAAGCCGGCGACCAGCCGAGCATGACCGACGTCGAACTCTTCGTCGACTAATACTTCCCTGTAATCTTTTACCCTCTTGTCATTGAACGGGAGGGTACTGTTCTTTCTGTTCACAGAAAGAACGGTTCCGTACGGCTCAATGAAATTAAGAGTAAAGACTATGAATAGTTTCGGGAGGAGATACCGGGTGAGCATTTTCGGCGAGTCGCACGGCGAGTTGGTGGGAATCGTGGTGGACGGCGTTCCGGCCGGAGTGGCGTTGAGCGCGGACGATCTGAAGGAGGATTTGGCGCGACGGAAAGCCGGAGCGAAAGGGACGACGGCACGGAAAGAGGCCGACGAACCGATGATCGTTTCGGGGGTTTTCGGGGGTCGGACGACCGGGGCTCCGTTGACCGTCGTGTTCCGGAACAGCGACACGCGGTCGGGGGATTACGCCGATCTGGTGGCTCAGCCTCGGCCCGGGCATGCCGATTTCGTGGCGCGCGAGAAGTGGCACGGATGGAACGATTATCGGGGCGGGGGGCATTTCTCGGGCCGGATCACCCTAGGGATCGTGGCTGCGGGGGCGATCGCCAAACGCGTGCTCGAGAGAGAGGGAGTGCAGATCGAAGCCCGGATTACGGAGATCGGCGGGGCGAGCGACGCGGCCGGGATGGAGGCCGCTGTGGAACAGGCCATCGCAGACCAGGATTCAGTGGGCGGCGTAGTGGAATGCACGGCCGACGGGGTGCCGGTGGGTTGGGGCGAGCCGTTTTTCGACTCGGTCGAGGCGGTGCTGAGCCATGCCATGTTCTCGATTCCGGCCGTGAAAGGGGTCGAGTTCGGCGCAGGGTTCGAGGCGGCGCGGATGCGGGGGAGCGAGCACAACGACCCGATCGCGGCTGCCGACGGAACCACGCGCACGAACCATGCCGGAGGGATCAACGGCGGGATCAGCAACGGCAATCCGATCGTGTTCCGCGTGGCGGTGAAGCCGACCGCAAGCATTTCACGCCCCCAGGAGACCTTCAACTTCGCCACCGGAGAGGTCGACCGGCTCGTCGTGCGGGGACGGCACGACGCGTGCATTGCGCTACGCGTGCCGGTGATCGTCGAGGCGATGACCGCCATCGTCCTGTGCGACTTCGCGCTGCTGGCGGCCGCCGAACCGGCGAAATGAACCGCGGCCTTTTGCGAATTTTGAATTTATGATTACCTTTGCCGGATGCAAATCCACCCTTGAGTGAACGGAGAGTCCATGTTTAGAATCGATTACCGCAACCTGCAGATCGGCCTCGGACGCGATTTCGTGTTCGAAATCCCGGCCGACTTCTTCAGCCACTGGCCGGAAGCGGAAGTGGGGGCGGTCGCTGTTCCGGACAGCGAGGTGTCGGTTCATGCGTTGCGACGCAGCACGACGCTTTTGGAGCTGTCGGTGAGGATCAATGCGGAAGTTACCTTGACTTGCGACCGGTGCTTGGACGAGTTCCTGTGTCCGGTCTATTTCGAAGGGCATCCGGTGGTCAAGATCAGCGACTCGGTGCCCGAGGGGGAACGATACTCGGGGGATGCGGCACAGGGCGAGGCCAATAACAGCGACGGGGATATCCTTTGGATCTCGACGGCGGAGGAGGCGATCGATCTGGGGCAGTATGTGTACGAAAGTATCATGCTCGCGCTGCCGTTCCAGCGGGTGCATCCGGAGATGAAAGACTGCAACCAAGATATGCTGCAGCGGTTCCGGATCGTATCGGAAGAGGAGTTCGAGACACTGACCGGTGAAGAACGTCCTGACGCGGATACGAGAGGAGGGGAGAATCCTTTTGCCAAAGCGCTGGCAGGACTTAAAGACAAGAAGGACGATAACGATAAATAATAACAGGCGTACAACGTATCATCGGCCCGGCATCAGTTGTTTGGGCATACGTTCGCTGAACCGGGAAAATACATAAAAACAGATAAACAGAAATGGCACATCCTAAACACAAGGTCTCATCGACCCGTCGGGACAAAAGAAGAACTCACTACAAAGCTACGGCGCCGACGCTGGCTACGTGCTCGAACTGCGGGGCTACGATCCTGTTTCACCGCGTGTGCCCGGAGTGCGGGTTCTATCGCGGGAAAAAAGCGATGGAAGTCAAGGGGCAATAACAAGCCGCTTGCTTCTTCTCTCTTCTTTTTTCGGAGAAAAGAACAAGGAACGGTTGTTATTAGCCAAGCAACCCTTGCCACGCCCCCAGAGAGCGGCTGGCGCATTATTTCGGCGGAACGGCTCCGTAGCGACACGACCCGGGTTTGACACCCACTACAGTTGCTGTGGCCCGGAAATGAACCGTCAGAGTATGAACCTAACGTCATAGATTATGAGAATCGGACTCGATGCCATGGGTGGCGACTACGCTCCGCGGGTAGCTGTGGAGGGGGCACATGCCGCCTTGACGCATCTGTCGGAGGAGACCACCCTCGTTCTGTTCGGCGACCGGGCCGCTCTGGCGGCGGCGGACAACTATGGCTTGCTCGACAATCCGAAAATCGACGTAGTACACACCTCCGAAGTGATTGCCATGGGGGACCATCCGGTCAAAGCTTTCACCCAAAAAAGCGACTCCAGTATCGTGGTCGGTTTCCGACACTTGTGCTCGGGAGACATCGCCGGATTTGCCAGCGCGGGAAGTACGGGGGCCATGATGGTCGGCTGTATGCAGGCGGTGGGACAGATCGACGGAGTGATTCGGCCGGCTATCGCTACGGCGCTCCGGACGGCTGGGGGAGGCGATATCCTACTATTGGACGTCGGGCTGAACGCGGATTGTAAACCGGAAGTCTTGGCACAGTACGGGACGATCGGGAGCATCTACGCACAGACCGCACTAGGAATTGAAAAACCGAGGGTCGCGCTGCTCAACATCGGCGAAGAACCCGAGAAAGGAAACCTGCTCACCAAGGCCACTTTCCCGCTCATGGCGGAGTGCGGAGCGGCGGGGAACTACCATTTCGTGGGGAATATCGAAGGGAAACATCTCTTGACGGGGGATGTGGCGGACGTCGTGGTCTGCGACGGTTTCTCCGGAAACACGCTCCTCAAAACCATCGAAGGTTTCCACCACATCTTGACGAAACAAGGCGTGGCGGGATCGTTCATCAACGGACTCAACTACGAAAACGTCGGTGGAACCCCGGTCTTGGGGATCAACTCCACCGTGATTATCGGCCACGGCTGCTCGTCGGCGCTGGCTATTACCAATATGATACGACTCACCGAACGCGCTGCGCGGACGGATATGGTATCACAATTCAAAAGGGCTTTCAACGATTGATCTGTACGATATCATCGATGATCCCCCTTTTTTTGTTTTTTTACCGTTCGTTTTATTCTACACCCAAGTCTTTAGCGACGGGAGGGTACTGTTCTTTTTGTGAACAAAAAGAACCAAAAAAACTTTCGGGAATGCTTACGCATTGCATTCCATGACCGTTCTTAGTGAATGGCTTTGGTTTGTTGGTTGGGGTGGTTACTTTTTAACGGGCGCTGAGTTCTCTCAAACTTATTGCGCCCGCTAAAAAGTACCACCCCAATGCAAAGTTCTCAAGGCTCTTGACTACGGCAGCCCATGCGATACGACAGTATCGCCGGAAGTTCTTTGCGCCGCTTTCTTTCAAGAAAGCGGCAGTTCCATACGGTAGCCAAACACGGGTTGCAAAAAAACGAACTATAAAAAAGAGAAGCATGAACAAGACCGCGAAAAAGATAACCGCCGCGATCACCGGAGTAGGAGCTTACCTGCCGGACTATATTTTGGACAACGAAGAGTTGAGCCGGATGGTAGATACCTCGGACGAATGGATTATGACGAGGATCGGGATCAAGACCCGTCATATTTTGAAGGGAGAGGGTAAAGGGACCTCGTACATGGGGGAGAGAGCCGTTCGGGATTTGTTGGAGAAGACGCAGGTCGATCCGGAGGATATCGATTTGGTGATTTGCGCGACCGTTACGCCGGACATGGCGTTTCCGAGCACGGCCAATCTGATCGCCTATAAGGCGGGATTGACCAAGGCGTTCGGATTCGACCTGTCGGCGGCGTGCAGCGGTTTTTTGTTTGCCTTGACTACTGCGGCGAAGTACATCGAGTCGGGGACTTATAAAAAGGTGATCGTGGTGGGGGCGGACAAGATGTCGTCTATTATCGACTACGAGGATCGGACTACGTGTCCGATTTTTGGAGACGGAGCCGGGGCGGTGCTTGTGGAACCGAATACGGAGGGATTGGGGTTGATCGACGCCAGCTTGCATTCGGACGGCTCGGGGGCGGTGCATCTTTATCTGAAAGCGGGGGGATCGTGCTATCCGGCGTCGCACGAGACGGTGGACAACCGGTGGCATTATGTGCATCAGGAGGGACAGCCGGTGTTCAGGGCGGCGGTTTCGCACATGGCGGATACGGCGGTCGAGGTGATGGAGAGAAACCATTTGTCGGCGGAAGACGTGCGGTATCTGGTGCCGCATCAGGCCAATAAGCGGATTATCGACGCGACGGCGCATCGGATGGGCTTACCGGAGGAGCGGTGTATGGTGAATATCCAGAAGTACGGGAATACGACGGCGGCGACGATTCCGATCTGTTTGTGGGACTACGAAACGCGGCTTAAGAAGGGGGATAACCTGATTCTGGCATCGTTCGGCGGGGGATTCACCTGGGGGGCGATCTATCTGCGGTG
>JAIDFC010000152.1 GCA_029054535.1 Rikenella sp.
GTCCCCATATATTCTTAGCCCACGTATCGGCAAAATTCTCTCGGGTCGCTCTACCTGGACTCAACAACCGCGCCGCAGGCGCGCGGCCCGGCGCCACCCCCGGCGACGGACGCAACTTCTCGCTACGCTCGATTGCGACCGCGCTGGCGCCGAACCGGTGCCGCTCGGCACTTGATCCGGGCCGCATCTACCCCAATAAGGAAGAGAGAACCCCAGTAAAACGCGGTGCGTCCGTCGACCGTGGGAATCCTCTGTGATCTCACCATGGCGGGCCGGAGCTTCGCCCCGCGAAGGCCCGCTATTTCTCCATCACTAACGCGATGGGAGCGGACCTCGCAAGCTCCGACCCGTTTTCAGCTTGGGAGAAACCGCGACTCTCCGAGTCGTGCGCCCGACGCCGCCCCATGCGGAGGGCGCCAAGTTCACTTCGTTCACTGGCTGCTCCGCCGGCGTCGGACTTTTTCATTTCCAAAACTTCTTTGGCCGCGCGCCTGCGAAATCATTCTCGATAAACTCTTCGTTTATCGAGTGATTTCGCTCCTTAGGCGTGCGCGCGGACCGTATCGGACTGGCCTCGGGCCGGCCGGGCCCCGCGTGCTCGCGGTGAGCCGGCGATACTGCGTATCGCTCTATATTGTTTTAAACACAGTTTTGCCCGCGCGCGGGGATCTATAAGAGCGAAAGAACCCAAGCAAAACACCCAACGCGTCCGATGCTGCGTATCGCATAGGCCTGACAGCAGAGAAAACCAGACCGACCGCACAAAACCTCAAACGCCACTCACCCCCCTACTGGATTTGCCAAGATCCCCTCGATCTGACGAAAGTCCGTTTGTCTTTGTACGATCTGCCCTGTTTGAAACCTTTGTAGTGTCCGAAAGGCGTGATGTCCTGTTCTTCAAAGCAATACGTGCATTCGACGACCTCTCCTTCAGCGACCGTTCGGAACTCCTCGATTCGCACAGGGACCATCCGACAGACCTGAACATAAGCCTCCTTGTCCGTAGCCCGACGCGGATCCGACATAGCCCGCCCCTTTTCCGTCAGTTGGACGTCGATCACCGTTCGCCACATATTTCGGTCCGCCGTTTTGACCTCCACCAAACCGGCGTCGATCAACGAACCGTATTGTTTGCGGACATATTGCTGAGCCTGTTTGTGGTTTTCGCCCGTCAGAACCTGTTCGCCGACACGCATCGGCGCGTAGTAAGGCATCCGGAACTCCCCCTGTTCGGCAATCCGTTCAAAGGCATATTCCGGGGTGAGTTCCTTGGAACACGAGACGAAAGTTCCGACACACAAAGCGACAACCAACCACAAGGCCGCTCGACGTCGACCCGATTTTTTTTCGTATTTCATTGCGATCTGTAAAATATTCAACGGTAGTTCGGGCCCCATCCGGGCACCGCCCGCAAGATAGCCATTTTTCCCGAGAATCATCCGTTATCGAGCATCCTCGCCAGGTCGGCCCGCACACGGGCGAACAACGGGCAGGAGCGGAAACCGGTATTGACTTTCAGGAGCTCGTCGACATCCGAGAGAGCGTTGTTGTAGGAGCTGAGTTCGTTGTTGAGCGGGAGGCCCTGCCTGGAGCTGCCGAGGATCTGCCCCACAGCCAGCTTCCGCAGCGTGTTGCAGACAGTGCCGACCAGCGTCGAAACAACGTTATCCAACAACGCATGCCCCTGCATGTAGAGGTGAGTCTCTTCGGGTACGACGCCGCGCTCCGAACGCAAATAAGCATCGAACTGTTCGACTTCGGCAATGCGTTTCTGGTGTTTGGAGCGGAGGAATTTGAGCCGCTTGGCGACCTGTTTTTCCAACCAGACCAGGGTCGCCTCGCCGTTGTCCTCCAGGTTGATATAATTGATTTTCACCGCATTGCGAAAATCCGATAAGGTAAAAATCGTAGGCCGATCGACCCGTGCGGCATAGGCATACCACACGAAAACGGGATAAATGATCCGCGAATATTCGGCCATGAATTCCTCGAAGTCGAAGATATGCGTGTCGTTCTTGGTCGCACGCACGCACACGGAGTGCAACGACGGCGGATAACACAAGTAGTTTTCGATGGCATAGGTATAGGTCTGCAACAGATAAGGCGTGTGGTTGACTTTTCGCGACTGTGCGGAGAGTTCGCCGAACAGGTAGTCGAAGTCGGAGTCGACGCACAGGATGAGGTTCCGTCCGGCCTGCCCGGCGAACTGCATCACGACGCGTTTCCCCTTAGCCAAGTCGCTCCGAGCCGGGGTCGACACTTCGAACCGTCGCTCGGGGGTCTCGAACTCATCGAAAATGGCCCGCCAAAACGGGATATCGTCGTACCCCTCCACATACACCATCACACAGTTCCGCTTCTGCAACGCCGATGTCGCTGCAAAATACTCGCTGCTAATGTTTTGTAATAATCGTTTCCCCATAATGTTCCACGTGAAACGTTTTTATAACTCGCTGCTTTGTAAATCGTTTTGGCTACTTGTACGGAACTGCCGCTTTTTGTAAAAAGCGGCACCAAAAACTTTTAACTAGCGTACGCTACGCCTTAGGCTCCGCAATCTAATGCTCTGGCCTATTGAGTTGGGCCGGGGTTCTTTTAGGCGCGCCCTTAATGCGAGCTAAACCTTTTGGGCGCGCTCAAAAAGAATCCCTCGGCCCCAATATAAAGACCAAAGGCTCTTGACTACGGTAGCCCATGGAATGCGTAGCATTCCCGAAAGTTTTTTTGGTTCTTTTTGTTCACAAAAAGAACAGTTCTATACGGCACAAGAACAATTCACGAAACAAGCAAGTTATCACAAGCACATATTACCGGCGAGTCGGAATCGCTGTAGGACATCGATTTCCGGAAACTCCCGTGCGACCAACTCGATTTTGTCCGCCGGGACATCGCACAAGTCGAGGATCAGCAAGACATCCAAGGCATCGTCGAGTCCCGGATCGATATTAAAGCCCATAACCCGCCCCCCGAGCTGGAGGTATTTTTTCATCAAGACCGGCATCCCCAGCCCCGATGGTTCGACATCTCGGATGAGCTTGTCGATCTCGTCGGCCGAGACGACACCCCGTATCAACTCCTCGTCGACCGCCGGCCGCCCCAACGCTCCGATACCGTTTCGGGCCACGACATATCGAGCCAGCTCCGCATTCCAGTGGTTCGCCCGAATGTAGTCCGCCAGGAGCCACTTAGCCGCCATCGCATGCCCCCCGGACATACTCACCGGCCCCATCAAATAGCGATAATCGGACTTCCGGAGCAAGATCTGCAAAATCCCCCGCCAGAGCAGCAACAAGGTGTGCGATCCACGCCGCGTATCGCCCGCTACAAAAGAGTAACCAACCTCGACCGATCGCCTGAGAACCTCGTTCAGGTGGCGCGAGAACTCGAACAACGAATAGGAGTAAAACCCCTCGAACCCCATGCTGTCGAGCAACATGTCGCCGTAGCCGATCCGATAAGCCCCGGCAATGGTCCGCTTAGCAGCGTCCCAGACGAAGAGGTACTCATACAAGTCGTCAGATCCTTCCGCCTCCGAGTCCGACCGGAACGTATCGCGCGAAGCGATCGCCATGGCATCGCGCAGCCGCATGATTTCGCGCATGGCCAGCGGGATCGCGTAGGTCGGAGCACAGAACAAACACAAATCCCCGACCCGCATCAGGAGCCGGTCCGATGCTATAGCTTCCAATTCTCGTTCCAAAAGTTGCGGTTCGACCGGCAAAACGATTTTCGACGCTCCACGACCTCGATTTTGCCGCCCTCCGGACGACGCCTTGCGCCTTTTCGGCGTCTCGTTCGCTTTGCGTTTTTTCGGAGCCTCTTCTCCGTGTTCGTTCCGCACAACGGTCTCATCTTCAGCCAGTACCGATTGTAGACAGAAAACATTCGCCCGCAAAAAATCAGAGACGGCCTCCGGCTCCCCGATCTCCCGGAGCAGCCGAACCGACACAGCCGAACCGAACGCTACCGACACGGAACGTCCTTTTTTATTGGTCAGCTCCAGCGGCAACCGCGCCGTCCGCAGCATCGGATGTATCTTACCCAATAGATGGAACATCAGGCTGTTGCGCCCTTCGATATAAGCCGGAACGACCGGCACCCCGGCCTTCAGGATCAATTTGGCGATCGACCGGGACCACGGCGCGTCGTCGACTTTCGAGAGCCTTTTTCGGAACGTCGCCACCTCTCCGGCCGGGAATACAATGAGCGGTCGGCCGGCCTTGAGATGCTCCACGACCCGCCGAACTTCCGGAAAGCTGCGCCCGCCTTTGGTGTCGAACGCATCGATCGGGAGAAAGAAATCACGGAGTCGATCGATCTGCGTCAGGAGAAAATTCCCCAACAGTTTGACGTCGGGCCGAATGGCGGCTACGAGTTTCAAGAGCAGCAGCCCGTCGAGCGCGCCGTGCGGATGGTTGACGACCAGCACGAAGGCCCCTTTCCGAGGAATAAGGTCGAGCCTTCCGGCATCGGTTTGCACGACGACCCCGAGTTGATCCAGGAGGTCCTGGACGAAATCGAGTCCCGATTTTTCTCCGGCACCTTCGTAGAGTCGATTGATTTTATTGATTCCGAGCAGCGACCGGGCCACTTTGACGACCGCCCTATTGAGCACCGAGGTGTACGGGACCCCGAGGTCGGAATTATCCACTATCTTTTTCATAATCAAAATTTTCCATTCAAAACCGCAGATGTTCCACGTGAAACATCCACCCGCCCTATCGCCCGAAACGGACCAACAAAACATTGATATCCGCCGGCGAAACCCCGGGAATCCGCGAAGCCTGCGCAATGGTCAACGGACGTATCCGCGCCAACTTCTGACGAGCCTCGATCGACAACGAACCGAGAGACCCGAAATCGAAATCCGCAGGAATCCGAACCCCCTCCAGCCGACGCAACTTCTCGGCCACCATCCGCTCCCGCTCGATATACCCCGCATACTTCACCCCGATCTCCACCGCCCGCAGATCCTCCCGAACCGCCCCGATCTCACGCAAAAACCCAGCAAAATCCGGCAAAACACCCCCTGGCCCCGCGCCGGGAGCGCCGGGGCGGGGCCGGCGGGGGGGGCCGCCGCCCCGCGGACCGGGCGGCGCCGGCCG
>JAIDFC010000153.1 GCA_029054535.1 Rikenella sp.
GCATAGGGTAGAGGCTGCCAGGTTCGAGTGCCGAGCGGCACCGCCCTCCGTGTGGGGGCGGTGTCGGTCGCGCGTCTTTCAGTCGCAGTTTGCAAGTTGCGGTTCGGATTTGTTTCGAAATTAAACGGGTCGAACGCCCGGGAGCGGCCGCAATCAAAGACGCATAAGTGGCAAAATTGCGGGCCGCTGCGTGGGGAGGCGGCGACCCGCGCGCCGGGGGCGCGGTTTATAGTGAAACTGCAAATCATTCAGCGCGCGGTCGAAGAAGTTTCGGGATTAAAACGGGTCGGAGCTTGCGAGGCCCGCCGAGCGTCAGCGAGAATTAGCGGGCCTTCGCGTGGCGAAGCTCCGGCCCGTCATGGGGAGATCATGGAAGATCTTCGCGTGCGATAACGACTGGCCCGAGCATCCTATGGGCGCGGTTTGTTTCGATATAAAGATGGCAGCGAGAAAGCCGATTTGCAGAGTCGGTCGGCCTCGGAGCGGGGCGAACGCCATGGGCGGGCGCCGGGGGGGGCGCGCCCGAGGACGAAGTTTTCTGGCAAACGCATTTTGCCCGTCAAGTCTGGAACAAGGCAGGCTGTTGTTGGGGTAGACACGAGTGGGTTGGAGTGCCGAGCGGCACCTCTCCCTATTCTTGGAGGCAACGCAACTGAAAACCGTACGCACGTCCGAGGTGATGATATTGAAAACTGATGGCATTGTAATGAAAGTCCAAACCATAGGCCCCATCATCTATATATGTCGACGTCCAACTGTACCCATGGCTCCCGACATAATACAACGTACCACCGGCATTGGTACCGCGCCATCCGCTATCGCGGAAGCCCGGAGCCGGCACGGGATGCTTGCAGCCCGTCGCAGGAGGCGGCCCTGGGCCGGCTGTTGGGGTAGACATAAGTGGGTTCGGGTGCCGATCGGCACCTCTCCCTATTCCTGGAGGCAACGCAACGGATGACCGTTTGCACGGCTGCGGGCGTAATTCGGGTTGATCCCGCTATAAATGAAGTATAGATTGTTGACATTGGTACCCGCAAAGGACGACGTCCAGCTGAACCCGTAGTGGCCGACGCTATACAGTGTTCCATAGTAAGCGTGGCGGCAGCCCGGAGCCGGGGGCACCGGGCGTTTTATCGGCCATTCGAGCATAGCCTGCCGAGCGGCATCATTGTTTCCCCCCGTCCTCTCGGTTATCGGGAGGCTCCCCCGGAACCCCGCGATTACTCCCGAACGCAACGAACCGAAAAACCGTATGCACGGTATATTTCCGGATAACCTCGATGGATTTGCTGGGCATCGTAGCGGAAATAATAGGTGGTTCGATCCGTACCCAGTATGGTCGAACTCCAAATATGACCAGCCAAACTGACATTGTATAACATAGCCGTTCGATAGCGGCAACCGACAGCCGGATACCAGGTCGCCGAAGACAAAACATGCGACCAAAGACGACCCGTAGATTGCCAAGTACTGTTGGTGAGCGAGAAACTTTGCCACGGATTGGCAACCTCCGTATCGGTGTCGCTGCGCGGCACTCGCCAACCCGAGGGGCAAGGATCGAAGAGCGTTTTCGCCTCGTCCCGCCACAGAGCATCGTTCTGCGGCGTCGTCCAGTCTTGGTAAATATTGCCTCCGAGATAAAAGCTCCCCGGGTTGCGGATCGCGGAAAAAAGATCCGGGCGAGACATAGCTGCCAAAAAAGGGGCAACAGAGAAAAGGGCGGGAAAAAGAATGTCTACTTTTGGTCGAAAATCGTGCGTCGCTCGCGCGCTTCGATGGCCCGCACCCAGCGCTCCGGAGCTGCCGACCAGTTATCTCGCGCTCGAGGGTGTAAGGTCTTGCGAGCCAAAAGCCAGCGTGCCAAGGCTAACCGGTAGTCCGTCGCTACGACCCGTGGCCGGAGCCCCATCGCGACCAGATCCCGAGCGCGGAACGAGTTCAGAACCACGGTATAGAGTCGTTTCGGATCGAACGGCTTGCCGCGCTCGGTTTCGTAGATCGAGACCCGGTGGTGGTAACGCGCCGTGAGGTCGACCCGGAAACGGAGACCGGCCACGTCGTCGTGCAGATAGTACGGAACTTTCGAACGAACCAGATCGGAGTGCGGCCCCTCGATCCGAAAGAAACGCATGCCGAAAATCTTTTCCATCCACTCCTGGAGCTGTCGGCCCGTCATGCGGACCGTTACGAGGCGGTTGTCGAAGCGAAAGAGGTTCAGCACGTCGCCGAGCGTGAGCGGGCCGGACGACAACACGGCATCCGGGGATGGAGGTGCGAAAATGGATACCTCGGAACCGGGAGCTGTTTCTAATTGGAAGCGGTGGAAGAGGTCTGCAAAAGAGGACGGACCGAAAAATCCATCCCGGGCACAAATGGTCGTGTCCAGCTCGACCGCCGGGGAGAGGAAAAAATGGCGGACGCGTTTTTCATCTGCGGAAAAACGCGCTGCGAAGCGTTCGGAAGGGCGGATCGACCGAAAATCTTGTCGTCGGATCCGCACGACGGCTTGTCCTGCGACCTCGTAACGATCGGCCACCAGCCACTCGGTTTCGCCCAACGAGTCGATCTCCCGAGGCGTTACGCCGAAGCGGTTCAGGAGCGAATCCCGTTCGCACGCAGCCGCATAACCGGCCTCGTACTCCATCCTCCGGCGCAACGTGCTGTCGACCAGCGTCGAATAGATGCGGTCGCCGAGGCTTTCTTCCGGCTCCTCGGGCCAGGAGACCAACGAGAGGTTTCCGGCGCCGAGCTCCTCGCGCCACTGTTCGGCGAACGCGGCAACAGCTGCCAATGAACCGGTTCGATAACGGTTCGTGAGCGGGTCGAACGAGGTGATGCCGGCTCCGGACGGTACGACGATCAACCGCTGGTGTTCCTGAGCGGCAGCATCGTAGACGATTCCAAAAAGAGAAAAGAAAAAGCAAAGGATTCGGTCGCGCATCTTTTGGGTAAAAACAAAAAGGCACACGCGCTAAGAACTTATCCTCACGGGCACACCGATGCCCAAGCAACCTAAGCCTTAGACGTGTGCCCAAAAGGACAACATCTAAGGCTGGTTGCTTGGCTGTGAAACGAGGCTTCACAAAGATTCGGTGTTTCGTGAGGAAGCCTTCGGAGTTATTTATATGGTAACAGACTACTTACTATGCGGATCGATAAAAGGCACACGACAAGAGACTATCAGCACAGAGGCAGTTCCAGCCGCCCCAACAAGGAATAG
Source organism: Rikenella sp. (assembly GCA_029054535.1). Lineage (GTDB taxonomy): Bacteria > Bacteroidota > Bacteroidia > Bacteroidales > Rikenellaceae > Rikenella. The sequence goes on from JAIDFC010000153.1 coordinate 3,221, forward strand.
TCCCCTGCGTGTGCCGTAATCGGCCACACAAGGAACTTCCCTTGTTGTTGCTTCATTTTATTTATTGGAACTTTTTCTGTGCTGAAGCGCGCCAAATAAAGAACATTTTCGACTCTGCAAAGATACGCAAAGGTTGTTATTCTACGATCTCCCCGGCCGGAATCTTTCTTACTTTATCGTATCGCTCGGTTCTCTCCCTATTCTCGGAGTCAACGGTGCCGCTGGGTGAGGCTACGGCACGCACGCCCTTTGGGCGCGGTTTCTGTCAATTAGGGAAAGAGGGAGGATAATGACAACTTTCCGAACTTCCGACTCGTAGAGTCGGTCGGCCCGCAGCCCTCCCGCAGCGGAGGGCCGAACTTTCGCGATGCTCAATCGTCCTTTCCGCGGACTGCGGGTCGCGCACCGCTAGGCGCGGTTTTCTTCGCATAGAACAGCCCGGGGCCAGGGCGGGATGCTTGCAGCCCGTCGCTTGGGGTGGCTCCGGGCTGTCATGGGGGAGATCGAGGCGAAAGTCGACTCGCCCGGCAGGCCATAACAAGGCAGGCCGTTATTGAGGCAGATACAGCCCGGTTGGAGTGCCCAGCGGCACCTCCCTATTCCTGGAGGCAACGCAACTGAAGACCGAATGCACGGTAGTTGCTGGTATTCGGGGCGATCCGGCTGTGAGTGATATCCAGGAAGTAGCCGTGGCTACCCGTAACCGACGACGCCCAACTGTATCCGTGGAAGCCGACGTAATACAAGTTTCCTGATCCACCCGTAGCATTTCGCAAACCGCTGTCGCGGAAGCCCGGAGCCGAACCCTATTTCTTTGCGTTCATCACCTTGTTCTGACGACTGATGCTCTCCATGTGGATCGAATTGAGCAGGATGCTCAGAAATTCGCGGCTCAGTTGCAAATCTTCGGCCGTCGCCAAAACCCGTTTCACGATGTCGTCCCAACGCGCGCTCTGGAGGATCATCACCTCGTTGTCCCGCTTGATCTCGCCGATCTTCTCGGCCACCGCCATCCGCTTGCTCAGCAGCGTGAACAACTCGGCATCGTACTGGTCGATCTGGCTGCGCAGCTTGTCCAACGACATCTGGAACTCCGGTTTGTCGGTCTGCGACTTGCGCCACACGATGCTCCGAACCAGCTCCGCCAGCTCTTCCGGGACGACCTGTTGAGCGGCGTCGCTCCACGCCTGGTCCGGACAAATGTGGCTCTCCATAATCAACCCGTCGTAGTTCAGGTCGGCGCACTGTTGGGCCACCTCCTTGAGCAATTCGCGTTTGCCGGTGATGTGCGACGGGTCGCCGATGATCGGAATTTCCGGCATTCGCATCTTCATCTCGATCGCCAGCGGCCACATCGGGTTGTTGCGGTATTTCGACAGACCGAACGACGAAAAACCGCGGTGAATCAATCCCACGTGCTCGATCCCCACTTTCTGGAGACGCTGTACGGCACCGACCCAAAGGTCGATGTCCGGATTCATCGGGTTCTTGACCAGCACCGGAACATCCACTCCTCGCAGCGCATCGGCGATATCTTGAACGCTGAACGGGTTGACGGTCGTCCGCGCGCCGATCCAAAGCAGGTCCACGCCGAACTCCAGCGCTCCCTCGACATGCTTGGCGTTGGCCACCTCCGTGGCGATCGGCAGCCCCGTTTCGCGCTTGGCCTCGGCCATCCACGAGAGGCCCGGAAGACCCACCCCTTCGAAAGTCCCCGGTTTGGTTCTCGGTTTCCAGATCCCGGCGCGCAGCACGTCCACCGCCCCAGTAGCCGCCAACCGGCGGCACGTCTCCAAGGTCTGCTCTTCGGTCTCGGCGCTGCAAGGCCCCGAGATAATCAACGGGCGTTTGCCCTTCAGGTCGAATTTCTTGGTTTCCATCTATGTTCGTTGTTTTTATTATTTTCTTCCCTGATTAATGAATGATCCGCCGGATCGAGTTGGCCTTTCCGATCGCCCCCCTGAGCCCCTCGGCGTCGTCCCGCTCGATCATCCGTCGCATGATCTGCAACTGGTGGATATGCTCGCGCAGCACATCCAGTACATTATACTTGTTCTTGAGCAAAATCGGGATCCACATCTCCCCCGAACTCTTGGCTAACCGCACCGTGCTCTCGAATCCCCCGCCCGCGAGGGCGAAAATTTTTTCGTCCTCGCGCTCCTTCTCCAGCACCGTCAAGGCCAGCGCATACGACGTAACTTGCGATATATGACTCACATAAGCGGCATGCAGGTCGTGTTCCTCAGCCTCCATTTCGATGATCGGCATACCGATCCGTTCGTAAATCCCCTCGACCAGCTCGACAGCGTCCGGATCGCTCAACTCCCGTTGGCAGATCACCACCGAACGTCCCGCAAAAGCCCCCCGCACAGCCGCCTCCGGTCCCGAATACTCGGTCCCCCACATCGGATGCGTGGCTACGAACCGTCCCCTCCGCGCATGCTGCGCGATGACTTCGCAAAGCTCCTCTTTGGTCGAACCCATGTCCATCACCACCTGCCGCTCCACGCGATTGAGTATCTTCACCGCGAGCAGCGGAATAGCGTTCACCGGAATGGCGAGCACGATCAGGTCGCTGTCCGCGATCGCCGTCTCCAACGGCCGCAACTCGTCCACCAATCCCAACTCCAGTGCCTTCGCCGCATGCGCCGGGTCGGTGTCCACGCCGATCACCCGTTCGGCCAACCCGTTGTCTTTCAACGCCAGGGCGAAAGATCCGCCGATCAACCCCAGCCCGATTATCGTTACAATCATCTCCTGTTCTTTGTCTCGTTACGCTATTTCGAGAGCCTCTCCCAAGCCCGTTCGAGGGTCTCCTCGTCCGCACACAGCGATACCCGCACATACCGTTCTCCTCCCGAACCGAAAATGCCGCCGGGTGTCATAAATACGTCCTTTTCTTCCAAAATCCGGTCGATAAAGCCGTAGCAGTCCATGCCCTCGGCCAACACCGCATCCGGCAGCCGCCCCCACTCGAACAGACCCACCTGGCCCGGTCGCACGGTACACCCCAAATCCTCCAAGATCCGCACGGCCCACTTCTCCCGCCCCCGATAGGTCGCGTTGACCTGCGCGTACCACTCGTCCCCGAGTCCCAAAGCCACGGCCGCAGCTTGTTGCATCGGTACGAACATCGCATTGTTCAAATTGCTCTTGCACCGCAACACGGCCGACAGCACATCCTCCCGCCCCACGATCATTCCCACCCGCCAACCGGCCATATTCTGGCTCTTGCTCAGCGAGTTCAGCTCCACAGCCACCTCCCGTGCCCCCGGTACGGAGAGGATGCTCTGCGGCGCGTCGTTCCGGATAAAGCTGTACGGATTGTCGTGCACCAAAAGGATATCGTGTTGCTCGGCAAAAGCTACGAATTGCTCGAAAAGTCTCGCCTCGGGCGCCGTCCCGGTGGGCATGTGCGGGTAGTTCAGAAACATCATTTTCACGGGTTCTGAAGCGACGCGCCGTTCCAACTCTTCGAAATCGGGCATCCAACCGTTCGCTTCGGTCAGCAGGTAGTTGTCCACCACGCCGCCGGCGAGTCGAACCGCAGCGGCATAGGCCGGATAACCCGGGTTCGGCACCAGCACTCGGTCGCCGGGATTGACGAAGGTCTGACACAGGTAGGTCAGTCCCTCTTTGGAACCGTACAGGGTCAATACCTCGCTCTCCGGATCGACCCGGACACCGTATTTCCGCCCGTACCACTCCGCGATCGCCTCGAGCAGCACCCGTTCGCCCTTATAATTGGCATATCCGTGCGTATGCGCGTCCTGCGCTCCGCGATACAAGGCTTCGACGACCGACGGATGGGGCGGCAGGTCGGGACTCCCGATCCCGAGGCTGATGACGTCGTGGCCGGCCCGCCGCATGCTCTCTACCTGGGCCAGCTTCTTCGAAAAATAGTACTCTTTGACTTCGCCGAGACGGTCGGCTACTGCGATCTGTGTCATATCTCTGTTTTGATTCGTACATTAAATATGCCGCCCTCGCGCGTATTCCCCGTAGACGGTCAGCCCGTCGCTCACCGAACGCATGTGCGCCACAGCTTCCCGATATTCCCAAACGTCCTCGAACTCCATGTCCAGGTGGAACAGGTAGTGGAACGGGTCGCTCGGCACCGGATACGACTGTAATTTCGTCATATTGATATTGTACCGCTCCATCGTATTGAGCACGCTGGCCAGCGTCCCCTTCCGATGGCCCACCTGAAAGTACAGCGAGGCTTTGTTGATCCGCTCGCTGTCGCTCTCCGCAGTCGGACAATCCTCGCTCCGACGCAGTACCATAAAGCGTGTATGGTTGTTCTTGATGGTATTGATCTCCGGTGCCAACACCTTCAGCCCGAAAAGCCGGGCGGGCAACTCTCCGGCAATCGCCGCCGCATGCCGCACGCGCTGTTCGGCTATCTCCCGCGCCGAAAGGGCGGTGTCCTCGGTCTCCACCAATCGCCATCCCTTGTCGTCGAGGTAGTCGGCGCACTGCAACAAGGCCATCGGGTGCGACCACACTTCCCGGATCTCCTCCAACTCCACATCGGGCAGCACCAGCAGATTCTGCTTGATCTGCAGATAAATCTCTCCCACGACCCGCAACCGCCGATCCTGCAACAACCCGTAGTTGGGCAATATACTCCCCGCTATCGAATTCTCGATGGCCATCAACGCGGCATCGGCTCCTCCTTCCTCCAAACTCTTCACCACGCCCCGAAAGGTGGCGCAGGGCACGATCTCGATCCCTTCGCCGAAATACCCTTCGGCGGCTATATGATGAAAACAACCTTCATATCCCTGTATCGCTATCCGCATATCTATCTCTTTTATACATGGTTCTATTTTTCTATACTCTGTGTTTGGCTACTGTATAGAACTGTTCTCTTTGTGAACAAAGAGAACCAGAAAAACTTTCGGGAATGCTAACGCATTCCATGACCGTTCTTAGTGAATGGGCTTCGACTTACTTTTGGGCTGGGGTAATGGCGCGCTAAATGATTGACTCGCAATAAAGCGCGCCATTACTCCCGGCCCAAGAAATAGGCCGCAGGGCTCTTGACTACGGCAGCCCATGCGATACGCAGT
>JAIDFC010000154.1 GCA_029054535.1 Rikenella sp.
GTCGAACTCGGATCGCTCGAGGAGAGCAACCACCGGGTCATCAATAAAATGATCGTCAACCAGGTTTTGCCGACCTGTCAACTCCAGATGGGGATGACGGAGCTCCGGCCGGGCAGCGTCTGGAACACCATGCCGGCTCACACGCACGACCGACGGATGGAGGCTTATTTTTACTTTGAACTCCCGGACGACCAGGCTGTCTGCCACTTCATGGGGCAACCGCAGGAGACGCGCCACATCTGGATGCGCAACCGACAGGCGGTGATCTCGCCCCAGTGGTCGATCCACTCGGCGTGCGCGACGCACAACTATACGTTCATCTGGGGCATGGCGGGCGAAAACATGGACTACGGCGATATGGACGGATGTCCTACCACCGATCTCAAATAATTAAATTTGATTGTTTGACCTCTGTTCTTTAGTAACGAGTTGGAACTGTCCCTTTCTTGAAAGAAAGGGACAGTTCCCGCACGTAGCCAAAGATAACAGATGACAAAAGGTAAAATTTGAAGTAGTATGAAATCAATGGAATTGTTCGATTTGACCGGCAAGGTCGTGTTGGTAACCGGCGGTACGCACGGGTTGGGGATGGCCGTGGCTACCGCATTGGCGCAGGCCGGAGCGACGTTGGTCGTGAACGGCCATTCGGCCGATAAGATGGAGAACGCGTTGCGGGAGTATGAGGCGAATGGGATCCAGGCGCGCGGTTACCTGTTCGACGTAACGGACGAGGCGCAGGTGGCGGAGGCTGTGGCACGGATTGCGCGGGAGGTGGGACCGGTGGATATTTTGGTCAATAATGCCGGGATTATCAAGCGGATTCCGGCCGTGGAGATGAGTCTGACCGACTGGAACGCCGTGATTGCGACCGACCTGACCGCGCCGTTCATCCTGTCGAAGGCCGTGGCCGGGAGCATGATCGAGCGCGGTGGCGGGAAGATCGTCAACATGTGTTCGATGATGAGCGAAGTGGGGCGCGATACGGTGAGCGCTTATGCGGCGGCTAAGGGTGGGTTGAAGATGCTGACCCGGAACCTGGCTACGGAGTGGGCGCGGTACAACATTCAGGTGAACGGGATCGGGCCGGGGTATTTCGCGACGGCACAGACCGCTCCGATCCGAGTCGGAGGGCATCCGTTCAACGAATTCATCCTGAAACGTACGCCGGCGGCGCGGTGGGGCGATCCGGAGGACTTGGCCGGGACGGCGGTTTTTCTGGCTTCGCGGGCGTCGGATTTCGTGAACGGACAGGTCGTCTATGTGGACGGCGGTATCCTGGCTTCGCTGGGGAAGGCGATGAACGAAGATTAATGGAGAGATTTACGACGTAGATGATTATGAAACGGATACTTTTACTTTTCGGAGCAGCTTTTTTATTGGTTTCGTGCGGCGTTCGGATCGAGGTCTCCAACCCGTTAACGAAGATGGATCGCGTGGACGAGACCGTTGAAATCGCTTGGGAACAGGTCGTGGACCGATTGGCGGACGCGACGCCGGAGACGATCGTGGTGGTGGCTCCGGATGGGCGGCAACAACCGTCGCAGGTGCTCTACAACGGGGAGACGGAGCCGCAGGCGTTGATCTTCCAGGCGACGGTGCCGGCCGGGGGAAAAACGAGCTATCGGCTGAAATGCGGTGAACGCGAGGCTTATCCGGCGCAGGCTTACGGGCGTTTTGTGCCGGAGCGGATGGATGATTTCGCGTGGGAAAACAACCGGATCGGCCATCGGATGTACGGTCCGGCGCTGGAGGCGACGGGCGAGATCAGTAACGGGATCGACATTTGGCTCAAACGGACCGACAGTCTTGTTCTCGACAAATGGTATGCGCCGGGATTCGACTACCATGTCGACCACGGCGAGGGGTTGGACTGCTACAAAGTGGGACGGACGCTCGGTGCGGGAGCTATGGCGCCGTATACGAAGGATTCGTTGTGGTTAGGGAATAACTACGTGGCGTACAAAGTATTGGATAACGGACCGATCCGGGTCGCTTTTCGACTCGACTATGCGCCGTTCCGGGTCGATACGGTGATGGTTGCCGAGCGGCGGACCATTTCGTTGGATGCCAATACGCATTTCAATCGGATTACGGAAGAGTATACGGGCGATTTCGAACGGTTGAAGGTGGCGGCCGGGATCGTTACGCGCGGCGCGGGTGGACGAGTGCTCGACATTCTCAACAAACCGATTCGGGTGGTCGGCTACTGGGAGCCGCTCAACACCGACAACGGACAGGATAACGGACATACGACGGTCGGTCTGGTCTTCCCGTGCGAAATCAAGGTCGAGACCCGGTTGGGGCATCTCCTGGCGAGTACGGTGATTCCGGCGGGCGAGCCGTTTACCTACCAGATGGGGGCGGGGTGGAGCAAGAGCGATATTCCGACGCCAGAGGCGATGACGCAGCTGATTTTCGACCAGAAGCTCAAATCGGAGAATCCGTTGGTGGTAACGCTTAAATAACAGATCATTCAGATGAAAAAGATAGTAACTTTCGGTGAAATTATGTTGCGGTTGGCGACGCCGGACTATCTGCGATTCTCGCAGGCTACGTCGTACGAAGCGACGTTCGGCGGCGGGGAGGCCAATGTGGCGGTTTCGCTGGCTGGTTTCGGGATGGAGACCAGCTTCGTTACCCGGTTGCCGGAGAACGACATCGCTCGGGCTTGTCGCGACGAGTTGCGGCGGCATGGCGTGGGAACGGCGGATATTATTTGGGGAGGCGAACGGCTCGGGATCTATTTTCTCGAAACGGGGGCGGTGAGTCGGCCCAGCAAGGTGGTTTATGACCGTGCGCACTCGTCGATCTCGACGATTCAGACGGGGATGATCGACTGGGAACGGGTTTTTGCGGGGGCGGACTGGTTCCACTTTACGGGGATTACGCCCGCTTTGTCGCAGTCGGCGGCGGACGTTTGTCTCGAAGCGGCCCGGGCGGCCAATCGGATGGGGATCACGGTTTCGTGCGACCTGAATTATCGGAAAAACCTCTGGAAGTACGGCAAAAGCTGCTCGGAGGTGATGCCGGCGTTGGTCGAGTGCTGCGACGTGATCATTGCCAACGAAGAGGATGCCGAAAAGGTCTTCGGGATCAAACCGGAGGGGTTCGACGCGACGGCGACGGGTGGAGAGGTCGATGCGGCGAGGTTCGAAAGCGTGGCCTCGCAATTGCAGGCGAAGTTTCCGCGGGCGGCGCGGGTGGCGATTACGCTGCGCGGGTCGATCAACGCCAACCACAACACGTGGGGAGCGGTACTTTATACCGAGGGGCGGTTGTTCGCTTCACGACGGTACGACATCACGCACATCGTGGACCGTGTCGGTGGGGGCGACTCGTTCGGTGGGGGGCTGATCTACGGTTTGCTGACCTACGGGACCGATTTCCAGAAGACGATCGACTTTGCGGTGGCGGCTTCGTGTCTGAAGCATACGATCAAGGGCGATTTTAATTTGGTTACGATCGACGAGGTCGAAAAGTTGATGGGCGGCGACGGTTCGGGCCGGGTGTCGCGATAGGTTGTTTTCGTTAGCGGGGCAGTGTTAGAACGCGATGTGTCGCGCGGCTGTCGGGCGGTTTTTGTAGGGGGTGTTTTGTTGCTACCGGGAGGCCCAAGCGATACGCAGTATCGCCGGCTCACCGCGAGCACGCGGGGCCGCGCGGCCGACGCATTCGCGCCACGGCGCGCGCCTTTATTTGGGTTGTCTTTATCACATGCCTCC
>JAIDFC010000155.1 GCA_029054535.1 Rikenella sp.
CTCGGGCCGCGCGGCCGCGGGTGCCCCCGCTGGGCGGGCGATGCTCCGCATCGCTTTACCGTTCTAAAAACATTCTTTGGCCGCGCGCTGGCGGAAATCTTGTTCAAAAGCATGAATCGCTTTCGAACAATTATTTATTATTCCAAATGAGTTTGGTGCCGAATCCGAGCGTATTGTCTGTATACTTGAGTCTCGCCAGTCGTAGGATCCAGAGATCGGAAAGCATCGGTGCCGCGAAAGGGAAGCGTTTCAGATAAGCGCCCCGCGTCAGAGCGAGGAGTTCCGGCGTAGCATCCGCCGGGCAGATCTCCCCTTGAAACTGGAGTCCCTGCAAGCGTCCCACAACCTTCGATTCCAAGACCACGGAACCCGCCACCCGCGGAGAGTCGGCGAACATTCGGGCATGCTCCGTATCGGCCGGTGAGGTGAAGACGAACGCCCCGCCGGTCGAAGAATCGTCCCCCGGAACCTTTCCCTGCGGCAAGTAGGCGTAGAAGAGGTTGCAACACCACAACGCCCCTTCGGCAGAAGCAGTCGCGAGGGTCAACACCCGGTGCCGCCCGATGAAACGAACGATCCGTGGATCGACCGCCTCGAAACTCCTGCCCTCCGCCACCAACTCCCGTTCCGCGTCTGACGCCGGTCCGCTATTTTTCCGTCCCTGTCGCATAGCTCTCCATCACTTTCCGTACATCGCGTTTCATCTGTTCGAAAGCCGCCTTGTTGGCCGCTTTGATCGGCGTACTGGGCTGCGAGGTATTGGTCAGCGGATCGATATATTTGCCGTTCTTTTTAAGTCGGTAGTCGAGGTGCGGCCCGGTCGATCCGCCCGTATTCCCCGAATAGGCGATCACCTGCCCCTGCGACACCCGTTGCCCCTGTTTGACGGCAAACCGACTCAGGTGCAGATAAGCCGACTCGTACCCATTGGAATGCTTGAGCCAAATACGATTCCCGCCGCCGAAAGCGTCCCAGCCGCACCGAGTAACCACCCCGCTGGCCACGGCTCGAACCGGGGTCCCCACCGGACACGCATAGTCCACGCCGTTATGCTGCCGCCGGATACGCTTGATCGGGTGGACGCGCGACCCGAATTTCGAGGTGATCCGCGCGTTGAAACTCAAGGGCGACATCAAGACGGCGCGTTTCAAGCTCTCGCCCTTGTCGCTCCAGTAACCCCAGTCGTCGTCCTGGTTGAACCGATAGGCCCAGTAGCTCCGCCCGGCATGACGAAACTCGACGCCGTAGATGGTGCCGATCCCGATACTGGCCGTGTCGATGAACATCTCTTCGTAGACCACCCGGAATTTATCCCCTTTCTGCAAGGCGTAGAAGTCGATCGTGTATTCGAAGATCTTGGCCATCCGAGTGGCCAGGTCTTCCGGCAGGTGGTTGTCGTAGATCGTGGCGTAGAGCGAGCTGTTAATGGTCCCCTCGGCATAGCGTTCCTCGGTGAGGACCTCTTTCTTGTCGACCCGCACGTAGACGCTGTCGCACAGGCCGAACGTAACGTAATCGGTCTTGTTCCGCTCGTAAACCAGGTAACACAAAGTCTGCGCGCTATCCGGCGTCAGAAAAGCGGTAAACGTATGCCCCGCCCGAATATCTCGCGGCTCGAATTTCCCTTTCGAGAGGGCGAGCAGCCGGTTGACCACCGCGATATTGACGTTATAGCGCTGATTCAAAAGCCGGGAGAATGTCTCTCCGCTCTCGATCTCGCCCCGTTCGACGGCGTAGTCGTCTACCGGCAAACCGTAGATCCGTCCCTGCGGCCGCAACACAATGGAGTCGAGTCGCGAACCCGACGCATCGCCGGTCATGTAGTATCGTGCCGGCAGGGAGTGTTCGCACCGCCGCACGCCGATCAGCACCCCCAGCACCAGGATAACGACCAACAATACCAGGAAAACGAGCATCAGCGGATTCCGTCTGAAGTTCTGTCGAAACAGCCGCCCATAGGCGTTCTTCTTGTTGTTCTCGGCCGACCGGTCCGGCCGCTGCTGCGGAGAGCGAGGCGATTGAGGCTGCCGGGGCGGCTGAGAAGGCTGCGGTGTCGGACGTTCGGGTGTCATACGCGTGTGAAAAATTTATACCAACCTATTTAAGAGTACGAAACGGGCCGAAGGTTTAATCGGATCACTTCGTTTTCAGCACGTCGAACCCTTCGCCGAAAACCCCCATGACACTGGCCTGGGTAATGAACGCTTTCGGATCGATCTCCTTGATAATCCGGTAGATGGCCGAAGCCTCGCCCCGTCGACACACGATCAGCGCGACCTTTTGCGGCGCCTTGGAGTAAGCTCCCGTAGCGTCGAGAATCGTTACCCCGCGATTGACATCGTGAATGACGCGGTCCGCAATCTCCTGGTACTTGGCCGAGAAGACCATGATCTGCGACGAAGCCTTGCTCCCCGACAGCACCCAGTCGATCGCGGTCCCCAAGGTGAACATCGTAACATAGCCGTACACAACGCTCCCCAGGTCCCACGACACGAAATACGAACAGCCGACGATCACCACGTCCATCAGGATAATCAACTTTCCGAGGCTGATATTTCGGTACTTGTTGATAATCATGGCCAGGATATCCGTCCCGCCGGACGACCCGCCGACCGAGAAGCAGAGTCCGACGCCCGCCCCGGCGATCCCCCCGCCGAGAATGGCCGACAGGAATTTGTCTCCGTGCAGCCCCACGAGGTCCGGCGGCAAAGTCTGTTGCATGACATACAGAGCCAGCGAATTAACCAGAATCCCGTAAATGGTCTTCGCCCCGAATTTCGGCCCGAGGATCCAGAATCCCAGAGCCAACAAAATGGCGTTGAAAACCAAGTAGGTAACCCCCATCGGAATCCCGGTCAGATAGAAGACGATGGCTCCGATCCCCCCGCCCCCGCCCCCGATCACTTCGGCCGGCAACAGCAGCTCGGTCCACGCAAAGGAGTACATCATCAACCCCAGCGTCATAATCAGATAAGCCCGCAGTTCATACCGAATGTTCCGCCAGTCGAGCTCGATTTTCTTTTTCATAATCTCCGTAAGAGTAATAACCCCCGATTAACAAACCACGTTAATAATCTTCCCCGGAACCACGATCACTTTTTTGATCTCCTTTCCGTCGATATACTTCGCCGTGAGCTCGTCGGCCCGAACGGCGACCTCGATCTCGGCGGGCTTCAGCCCCAGATCGAACGTCCGCTTGAACCGCACTTTGCCGTTGAACGACACCGGATAGTCGAACGTCGATTCGACGAGGTATTTTTCGTCATAAACGGGGTAAGGCGCATCGCATACGCTTTCCGTATCGGCATGCCCCAGCGGCCCGTGCCACAGCTCTTCGGCGATGTGCGGCGCGAACGGAGCCACCAATGCCACGAGCGGTTCGAGGATCTCCCGCGACGTCGTTTTGCTGTCGTACAGCTCGTTGAGGCAGATCATGAAGGCACTCACCGCCGTGTTGAACGAGAAGTTCTCGATATCGTCCGCCACTTTCTTAATAGTTTTGTGCAGGATTTTGCGTTCGGCATCGGTCGCCGGAGCATCCGAGACTCCCTCGACGAGCCGCCACAGCCGTTTCAAGAATTTGTGCACCCCGTCGATCCCGTTCGTATCCCACGGTTTACTCTGTTCCAGCGGCCCGAGGAACATCTCGTACATCCGCAGCGTATCGGCCCCGTAAGTCTCCACAATGTAGTCCGGATTGACCACATTGTACATCGACTTGCTCATCTTCTCCACCGCCCAGCCGCACACATACCGTCCATCGGATTCCGTAATGAACTCCGCATCCCGGAACTCCGGACGCCAAGCCCGGAAAGCGTCGATATCCAACACATCGTTCTTCACGATGTTGACATCCACATGGATCTCCTGGGTCTTATAATCGTCTTTCAACCCGTACGAGACATAGGTATTCTTGTACCCCTCATCCAGCACCCGATAGACGAAGTTCGACCGCCCCTGGATCATCCCCTGGTTCACCAACTTCTTGAACGGCTCGTCCTCGCACACGTACCCCAAGTCAAAGAGGAATTTGTTCCAGAACCGCGAGTAGATCAAATGGCCCGTCGCATGCTCGATCCCCCCCACATACAAGTCCACGCTCCGCCAATAGTCATTGGCCTCTTTGGAAACCAACGCGGTGTCGTTCTTCGGGTCCATATACCGCAGATAATAAGCGCTCGACCCCGCAAACCCGGGCATGGTGCTGGTCTCATACCGCCACCCGTCGATCCGCGCGAGGGGCGGCCTCCCGTCCGTCGTCGGCGTGAAGTTATCGGTCTCAGGCAGCACGAGCGGCAATTCCGCCTCCGGCAACAAGACAGGCACCCCCTCTTCAGTATACGAAACCGGGAACGGCTCGCCCCAATACCGCTGCCGGCTGAAAATCGCGTCCCTCAACCGGTAATTGACCTTCTTATGTCCGATTCCCCGTTCTTCGATCGCCTTGAACATCGCCGGAATGGCCTCCTTCACATCCAAGCCGGTCAAAAAGTCGGAGTTAATCAACTGCCCCTCCTTCGCATCGTAAGAGCCTTCCGAAACATCGCACTCGATGATCGGCACAATCGGCAAATCAAAATGTTTGGCAAACGCCCAGTCCCTGGAGTCATGCGCCGGCACGGCCATAATCGCCCCGGTCCCATACCCCGCCAACACATAGTCGCTCACCCAAATCGGAATCTCGACGCCATTGAACGGATTCACGGCATAAGCCCCCGTAAACACCCCGCTCACCCGCCGCGTATCGGCCATCCGCTCCCGTTCGCTCCGCTTCTTGGTCTCGGCCACATAAGCCTCCACCTCGGCCCGCCGCTCTGGCGTGGTGATCTCCTGAATCAACGTATGTTCCGGCGCCAGAACCATGAACGTTACCCCGAACACCGTATCGGCCCGAGTGGTGAAAATCTCCAACTGTTTGGCCTCCTCCCCCGTGGAGGAAAAACCTTTGATCGGAAAGTACATCGTCGCCCCTTCCGACCGCCCGATCCAGTTCCGCTGAATCTCCTTCAGCGACTCGCTCCACGCCAACCCGTCGAGCCCCGCCAGCAGCCGCTCGGCATAAGCCGTTACGCGCAACAGCCACTGCCGCATCCGCTTCTGCTCCACCGGAAAGCCCCCCCGGACCGACAGCCCGTCTTTCACCTCGTCATTGGCCAGCACGGTCCCCAATCCCTCGCACCAGTTCACCACCGTATCGGCCTGAAACGCGAGCCGGTAGTTCATCAACAGGTCCGAAAGTTCCTTCGGCGTCAGTTCGTTCCACTCCGGATGCTTGGCCACGAGCTCTTCGATCGGCCTGGCCTGCTGCAGTTCGGCATCATAGTAGTGGTTGTACATCTGCTCGAACGCCCACTGGGTCCACCGATAGTACCCCGGATCGCAGGTCCGCACCTCGCGATCCCAGTCGAAGCTGAAACCGATCTTGTCCAACTGCTCCCGATACCGCTCGATGTTCTGCTCGGTCGTAACCGCCGGATGCTGACCGGTCTGGATGGCATACTGCTCGGCCGGCAATCCGAAAGCGTCGTATCCCATCGGATGCAACACGTTAAATCCCCGCTGCCGCTTGTAGCGGCTGTAAATATCCGAGGCGATATACCCCAGCGGATGCCCCACATGCAGTCCCGCCCCCGACGGATAGGGGAACATATCGAGGACATAATATTTCGGCCGTTTCGGATCGACCTCCACGCGGTAGGTCCCCCGCTCGGCCCATCGCCGTTGCCATTTCTGTTCGATCGCTCTGAAATCGTATTCCATGATCTCTTATTTCGTATCTTTCTGATTTTTCAATCGTTTGTCCAAACCGCACGCTACCCTGTCAATGGTCTAAAGTCTTTAACAGCCTCCCCGATCTGTCCGTGCAAGCCGGAGCCATCCTGCCGCGCTTCATTCGGTCTGTCGCCCATCCCCCCGAGCGGCTCTGCCGCTGGGCGACGAGGCCGGCGATTCTTCGAATCGCAAGCGGTTCTCGCTTTTATTTATTATCTCATCACAAACCGCGATCGCAGATCGCGCGCCCGACGCCGCCCCATGCGGAGGGCGGTGCCGCTCGGCACGCGAAACTTCTCCGAGATCTCACCATGGCGGGCCGGAGCCACCCCGGGCGGAGGCCTGCAACACTCGCTGCGCTCATTGGCGCCTCCGCTGGCTTCGGCCGAGAAACAGTCTGTCTCCGTGCGCCGAGCGATTCATTCTGAGCCGCCATGAACCGCACCCGCAGGGTGCGCGGTTCGGCGCCACCCCCGGCGACGGCCGCAACGTTCACTTCGGTTCACTTGCGCCTCCGCTGGCTTCGGCCCTTTTAACACCGGAACAAGCTGCATCTCGCAACCAACCGCGACCTCAGGTCGCGCGGATCGCCGCCATCCCCTGCGGCGGGACGCAACTTCTCGCTAGGCTCGATTGCGCCCTTGCTGGCGGCAATCCGGCACCTCTAAAAAATCCGCCGCAGCACGTCGCCCGCGGGAATTTCATCTTGATTTACTCTCATAAATCAAGCGAAATTCCTACTTAGGCGGGCGGGCGACGGGCTTTTCTCTCAAAACAGTGTTTGACCGCGCGCTGGCGGAAATCTTGTTCAAAAGCGAATCGCGCTTTTGAACGATTTCCTACTCCAGCAGTCGCGCGCGGGGTCTTCTCATCGAGAAACCGTGTCAGACGCGCTCAGGCCGCGCGGCCCCGCGTGCCCGCGGTGGGCGGGCGATACTACGTATCGCTATAACGTTCTAAAAAACAATCTTTGTCCGCGCTCTGGCGGGATATTCTCTCCAACAACATTCTCGGACCGCGCGCCTGCGGTGGGCGGGCGATACTCCGTTTCGCTATAACGACCGCAGCCCCCCATAACCCTAACAAAAGATGCTACGCACCGCTTGCCGTTCTAAAAAAATCCCGGCCCGCGCATCGCTCTCAACCAAGCTACAAAAGACACAAAGACCGTCAAAAATCTCCCTGTATCGTCAACAGTCGCGTGTATTCCCCCCGATCCGAAAGCACCTCCGCAGCCCGGAGTACCTTCCGATCCCGACGCAACATCTGTTCGATCCGCCCCGCATCATAGTACCACCGCGTCGTAATCGCATCGGTCAACAGCGGCCGAATCTCCGCCGCAAACGTCTGCAACTCCGCCGCCTGGTCGTCGCGGATCTTCTCGGCAATCGCCGCAAGCTCTCCCTCGATCCGCTCCGCGTATTTTTCCCGTTCGGCCGTCCGCCTCAACTGCCCCAACAACCGCTCCGTTCCCGACTCGAACGCGATCCGACGCCCCGCCATCCAGTTGCAAAAGGCCGCATAAGTCGAGTCGTCGACCGAAAATCCCCGTTCCGCTTCGTGTGTTACCGCATAGCGGTTGGCGAAATCGTCGACGAAGCCCGAAGCCAGCAAACTGGCCGTAAATTTACTCAAATATTCGGCATCGGTCTCCACATCCGGCCGAATCCCGCCCCCGCCATAGACGACCCGTCCGCCAGCCGTCGCAAATGAAGCGATCAGCGAGTCCGGCACCGTGCCGACACTCCCGTCCTCGTTGCGATGCGTGTAGTCGAGCGCCTGGATGCACCGTCCGCTCGGGGTATAATACTTGGCCGTCGTGAGTTTGACATACCCCCGTTCGCCGACCGGCCGAGTCGACTGCACCAGCCCCTTCCCGAAACTCCGTTGCCCGACGATCACCGCCCGATCCAGGTCCTGCAACGCCCCCGCCACGATCTCGCTGGCCGAGGCCGATCCGCTGTCGATCAGCACCGCCATCGGCACCTGCGGCGCCACCGGTTCGCCCACCGTCCGATAGACCGTGTTCATGGCCGCCAACCGTCCCCGTGTCGTAACGACCACCGTATTCCGCGGCACGAACAGCCCCACGATCTTGACCGCTTCGCCCAATATTCCTCCCGTATTGCCCCGCAGATCGAGCACCAGCCCCCGTAACCCATCCCCCTC